>NZ_JBHVHQ010000542.1:0-5885 GCF_042800135.1 Streptomyces sp. NPDC057654
CCCGCCACCTGGGACACCGCCCTCGACGCCTGGGGCACCCGGTCGCTGCGCCAGGTGCTGAAGCCCGCCGAGCGCATCGCCCGCGACGGCTTCACCGTCGACGCGACCTTCCAGAAGCAGACCGCCGACAACGCGTCCCGCTTCAAGGACTTCCCGGCCACCGCCAAGCTCTATCTGCCCGGCGGCAAGCCGCCGGCCGTCGGTTCGACGCTGAAGAACCCCGACCTCGCGCGCACCTACGAACTGCTCGGCGAGAAGGGCGTGGACGCCCTGTACGACGGGGAGCTGGGCCGCGACATCGTACGCACCGTACGCAAACCGCCCGTCGACCCGGCGTCCTCACGCGTCGTACGGCCGGGCGACCTCACCCGCGACGACCTGGGCGACTACGCGACGAAGCGTCAGAAGCCCACCCACACCACCTACCGCGGCCTCGGCGTCTACGGCATGGCGCCGTCCGCCTCCGGCGGCACCTCCGTCGCCGAAGCCCTCAACATCCTTGAGAACAGCGACCTTTCGCGGCTCGGTGAGAAGCAGTACCTGCACCGCTACATCGAGGCCAGCCGCATCGCCTTCGCCGACCGCGGCCGCTGGGTCGGCGACCCGGCGCAGGAGGACGTCCCCACCAAGGGGCTGACCTCGCAGCGGTTCGCCGACTCGCGGGCCTGCCTCATCAAGGACGACGCGGTGCTCACCAGCCCCCTGGCCCCCGGCGACCCGCGCCATCCGCGGCCGTGCGCCTCGACGGGCGAGGCCGCCCCGACCACGTACGAGGGCGAGAACACCACCCACCTGACCGTCGCCGACAAGTGGGGCGACGTCGTCAGCTACACCCTCACCATCGAGCAGACCGGCGGCAGCGGCATCACCGTGCCCGGCCGCGGCTTCCTCCTCAACAACGAACTCACCGACTTCTCCTTCGCGCCCGCCGACCCGGCCGTGCACGACCCGAACCTCCCCGGCCCCGGCAAGCGTCCGCGCTCCTCGATCTCCCCGACCATCGTCCTCGACCGCCATGACCGGCCGCTCTTCGCGCTCGGCTCGCCCGGCGGCGCGACCATCATCACCACGGTCCTCCAGAGCCTCCTCAATCACGTCGACCGCGGCATGCCGCTCGTCGACGCCATCGCCGCGCCCCGCGCCAGCCAGCGCAACGCGGCGACCACCGAGCTGGAACCGGGGCTGTGGAACAGCCCGGTGCGAGGCCAACTCGAAGCACTGGGGCATGTCTTCAAGCTCAACCCGGAGATCGGCGCGGCGACCGGCGTGCAACGGCTGCCCGACGGCCGCTGGCTGGCAGCCGCCGAACCGGTGCGGCGCGGTGGCGGATCCGCGATGGTGGTACGCCCGGCCGATCGTCGCTGACCGACGTAAAAACCCTTGCCCGAGAGCCCACTTCAGGCTGTACACAGGGGACGGTGCACGTTCCGTCCCCTGTGCACCGTCCCCTGTGGAGGAGGACTCCGGTGGGCACGAGTCTCCAGCCGACGCTGTATCTGACGGTCAACGGCGACAAATACGAGGTGCCCGCACCCGACGTGCGGGCCACCCTCCTGGACACGCTCCGCGAACGGCTCGGGCTGACGGGCGCGAAGAAGGGCTGCGACCGCGGCGAATGCGGCGCCTGCACCGTGCACCTCGACGGTCGCCGCGTGCTGTCCTGCCTGACGCTCGCGGTCGCCGCCCAGGACGCCGAGGTGGCCACGGTCGAGGGCCTCGCCACCGACGGCGAACTCCACCCCATGCAGTGGGCGTTCCACGACAACGACGCCTTCCAGTGCGGCTTCTGCACCCCCGGCCAGCTGATGTCCGCGGTCGCCTGCGTACGGGAGGGCCACGCCTCCTCGCCCGACGAGATCCGCGAATGGATGAGCGGCAACCTCTGCCGCTGCGCCGCGTACCCGCAGATCACCGCGGCCATCGCCAAAGTCGCCGGAATCGCGGAGACGGGGACGGGGACGGAGGGCGGGCGGTCATGAAGGAGTTCACCTACGCCAAGGCGCACGACACGGACTCGGCGCTCACCGCGCTGCGCACCCCCGGCACCCAACTGATCGCCGGGGGAACGGAGTTGCTCAACTGGCTCAAGGAAGGCATCGAAACCCCCGACCACCTCGTGGACATCACCGCGCTGCCGCTCACCGGCATCGACACCGGCCCCTCGGGACAGCTGCGCATCGGCGCGCTGGCCCGGATGAGCGACCTGGCCGCCCACCCGGAAGCCGCCCGCGAACGCCCGGTCCTCGCCGAGTCGCTGCTGCTCGCCGCCTCCCCGCAGCTGCGCAACATGGCGACCATCGGCGGCAACCTCCAACAGCGCACCCGCTGCCCGTACTTCCGCGCCGATACCCCGCTGCCCTGCAACAAACGCACACCTGGCACCGGCTGCGCCGCCCTCCAGGCGGGCGACACGGCCCAGCACGCCATCTTCGGCTGGACCCAGGAATGCGCCGCCACCCACCCCTCCGACCTCGCGGTCGCGCTAGCCGCCCTCGACGCCGACGTCCTCGTCAGCGGGCCCGGCGGCGAACGGCGGATACCCGCGACCGCCTTCCACCTCACGCCCGAGGAAGCGGAGCCCCACCGCCATACGGCCCTGGAACCCGACGAGCTGATCACCGCCGTCGAAGTGCCGGCCCGCCCCTCGGCCCGCCTCTCCCACTACCTCAAGCCGCGGCAGCGGGCCAGTTACGAATTCGCGGTCGTCTCGGCCGCCGCGACCCTGGAACTCACGGTCGGCGACACCATCGGCTCCGCCCGCATCGCCCTCGGCGGCGTCGCCCACCGCCCCTGGCGGCTCACCGCCGCCGAGGAGGCCCTGCGCGGCACGGCACTGGCCGACACCGACGCCCTGCGCGCGGCCGTCGCCATCTCCTTCGCCGACGCCCGGCCCCTGCCCGACAACGGCTACAAGGTCGAACTCGCCCAGCGCGCCGCCGTACGGGCCCTGCGCGACGCGGCCCGCCGACGCGAGCCCGGCGCGAACGGAGGCCCCCGATGAACGCACCACTCCCCACCGGCCTGCGCCGCCCCGACGGCCCCGCCAAGCTGACCGGCGCCGCCCGCTACTCCGGCGACACCCCCGCCGACGGAGCCGCGTACGCCGTCCTCGTCGGCGCGACCGTACCGACCGGCCGGCTCACCGCCCTGCACACCGAGGCCGCCCGCGGCGCGCCCGGCGTCAGCGCGGTGCTCACCGCCGACGACCTGCCGGAGATGCCGCTGGGCCCCCTCGTCCAGCCGCTGCCCATGCGCCGCTCCGATGAAGGCGCGATCCGCCACGAGGGCCAGCCGATCGCCATCGTCCTCGCCGACAGCTGGGAGCGGGCACGGTACGCGGCCGGGCTCGTCCGGGCCGAATACGCCGACGTGCGGCGGGCCGTGGTCTTCGACGAGGCCCCCGACGACGTCGAGCGGGAACCGCTCCTCTCGCCGCCCGACGAGACGAAGGGAGACGTCGAGGCGGGGCTGGCCGCGGCGCACACCGTGATCTCCGGCACGTACACGACGGCCGACCGGCACCACAACCCCATGGAGCCGTCGGCGACGTACGCCCGCTGGGACGGCGACCGGCTCACCGTGCACGACAGCGTCCAGTCCATCGGGCTCACCCAGCTCGCCCTGTCCACCGCGTTCGGCATCGCCTTCGAACAGGTCCGCGTCCACTGCCCGTTCATCGGCGGCGGCTTCGGCTGCAAGGGCTACATCTGGCCGCATCAACTGCTCACCGCCGCCGCGGCCAGGGTCACCGGACGGCCCGTCAAGCTGTACCTGACGCGCGCTCAGATGTTCACGTCCTGCGGCCACCAGCCCACCACCCGGCAGACGGTGACGCTCGGCGCGGACGCCGACGGTCGGCTCACCGCCCTGCGCCACACCTCCGCCAACGCCGCCTCACGGGACGGCGACCACGCCGAGGGCGCGACGGAGGCCAGCACCTGGATGTACGCCAGCCCGGCCATCGAGGTCCGGCGGCGCATCCGGCACACCGACCGGCCCGAACCCACGCCGATGCGCGCGCCGCACCAGGGACCCGGCATGTTCGCCCTGGAGTCGGCGATGGACGAACTGGCGTACGCGACCGGCGTCGACCCCGTCGAACTGCGGCTGCGCAACGAGCCGGACACCGACCCGATGACCGGCCTCCCCTTCTCCTCCCGCGAGCTGCGCGCGTGCCTGCTGCGGGCCAGCGAACGGTTCGGCTGGCGGGCCCGCACGCCCGCGCCCCGCTCGATGCGCGACGGCGACGAGCTGATCGGCTGGGGCATGGCCGCCGCGACCATGGACACCTTCCGTTTCGCCTCCACGGCCCGGGTGCGCATCGACGCCGACGGGAACGTCGTGGTGGAGTGCGGGACCCAGGAGATCGGCACGGGCCTGCCGGGGGTGATCGCCACGATCGTCTCCGACGTGCTCGGCACCGACCCCGACGCGGTCGAGGTGCGGTTCGGCGACACGGAGCTGCCGCCCGCGTGGATGACGGCGGGCTCCTCCGCCACGATGGGCGTCGGCTCGGCCGTACACGCCGCCGCCACCGAACTGAGCGAGAAGCTGGCCGGCCTCGGCGGCCGGCCGCTGGACGCCGTCGGCTCCCTGGAGGCCGAGGCGACCTGGGGCCCGGAGGAGGGCTCGGACCTGGCGGGCCGCTCCCGCACGTACTCGATGCACACCTACGGCGCGGTCTTCGCCGAGGTCCGGGTGGACGAGGAGCTGGGGCTGGTCCGGGTGGCGCGCTGCACCGCCGGGTACGCGGCGGGCCGCATCGTCAACCCGCTGACCGCGCGCAGCCAGATGACGGGCGGGCTGGCCTGGGGGATCGGCCAGGCGCTGTTGGAGGAGTCGCGGTTCGACGGCCGCTTCGGCCGCTTCGCGTCCAAGAACCTCGCCGGGTACGCCGTCCCCGTCAACGCCGACATCCGCGAACTCGACGTCTTCTTCGTCGACGACCACGACCCGCACGCCAGCCGCCTCGGAGCCAAGGGCATCGGCGAGCTGGGCGCGGTCGGGGTGGGGGCGGCGATCGCCAACGCGGTGTTCCACGCTACGGGCGTGCGGCTGCGGGATGTGCCGATGGGGATCGCGGAGGTGATGCGGGCCGGGTGACGCGCGTACGGGCCGAGGGGCGAGCGTACGCGCGCGGGGCCCAGTCGTCAGCCGAGCAGCTCGATGACGGCCTTCGTCGAGTCCAGCTCGCCCAGCCGGGGGAAGATCTTCTCGATGCTGTTGCGGTGGGCGTCGGCGTCCATGTCGGTGACGGCGTCCGTCGCGATCGTCACGTGGTAGCCGTGCTCGTGCGCGGCGCGCGCGGTGGACTCGACGCCGATGCTGGTGGCGATGCCCGCGAGGACGATCTGGGTGACGCCCCGGCGGCGCAGTTCGAGGTCGAGGGCGGTGCCGTGGAACGCGCCCCACTGCTGCTTGGTGACGGTGATGTCGCCGGGCTGTCGGCCGATCTCGGCGACCAACTCGGCCCAGTCTGCGGGCAGTTCACCGCCGCGACCGCCTGCGGCCTGGGTGCGGCCGGGCGCGCCGCCCGTGACGTTGACGAGGACCACCGGCAGCCCGCGCTCGCGGAACGCGGCCGCCAGCTCGGCGGAGCGCGCGACGACGTCGGCGGCGGGGGAGAAGGTCGGCAGGGCGGTGATGCCCTTCTGGAGGTCGATGAGGACGAGCGCGGTGTTGGCGTCGAGGGTGGTGGCAGGCATGTGCTGTGCTCCTATGATTAATTGACGGTGCGTCAAGCCGATGTCCCGGCGCGGGTGGTACGCAGGGCGCGGTCGGCGGTGGTCAGGATGATCAACAGCAGGCTGAGCCCGCCGCTCACGACGGCGATGTCGTGCAGCCCGGAGTCGGTGGCCCGCTGCCCGCCGCGAGGAGGACCAAGG
>NZ_JBHVHQ010000543.1:0-5878 GCF_042800135.1 Streptomyces sp. NPDC057654
CATGGAGCCCGCGGCCATGGCCGCGGCGGGCCGCGAGGCCCAGCGGGCGGGCCTGTCGGGCGACGAGCTGCGAGCGAGGGTGCAGGCCACGGCGATACAGGCGGCGCTGCGCGCGAAACGGGACAACGTGCCGGTCGGCGCGCACCCGGTGGTGCCGGAGCCGTCGTCGGCGAAGGAGGGCGACTACGCGGGGGAGGTGGCGTGGCTGCTGGCGGTGGCGAGGGCGTACAGGTCACTGCCGCGGCCGGCCCCGGAGCCCTTGACGGACCGATCAACTGACGCACCCCCCGCGTCAGCCGAAACCCCCGCATCACCGGAGAACAGGAGCACTCGATGAGGTACCGCACGCTGGGAACCGACGGCCCGCAGGTGTCGGCGATCGGCCTCGGCTGCATGGGCATGTCCATCGCATACGGGGTCCCCGACGAGGCGGAGTCCCAGCGGACCCTGGACCGGGCCGCCGAGCTGGGCATCACCTTGCTGGACACGGCGGACGCGTACGGGCGCGGGTCCAACGAGGAACTGGTGGGCCGCTGGCTGGCGGGCGGCGCGCGGCGGCGCGACAAGGTGGTGCTGTCGACCAAGTTCGGGCTGCGCCACGACCCGGAGACGGGCCGCGTGGACGGCGTGGACACCTCGGCCGCGTACGTACCGCTGGCGTGCCACGCCTCGCTGCGCCGCTTCGGGACCGACCACCTGGACCTCTACTACGTCCACCGCCGGAACCCGGAGGTGCCGATCGAGGAGACGGTGGGCGCGATGGCCGAGCTGGTGAGGGCGGGCAAGGTGCGCCATCTGGGGCTGAGCGAGGTGAACAGCACCACGCTGCGCAGGGCGCATGCCGAGCACCCGATCAGCGCGATCCAGCTGGAGTACTCCTTGTTCACGCGAGACGTGGTGGAAGGCGAACTCCTCTCCACCTGCCGGGAGTTGGGCATAGCGGTGGTGGCCTACTCCCCGCTGGGCCGAGGCATGCTGACGGGCTCCGTGACCTCCCGCGCGGAACTCGGCGAGAACGACAACCGCCGCCGCTGGCCCCGCTTCTCCGACGAGAACATCGACCGCAACCTGACCCTGGTACGCGCCATCGGCGAGGTAGCCGCCCAGATCGACTGCACCCCCACCCAGGCGGCCCTGGCCTGGCTCCTCGCCCAGGGCGACGACATCATCCCCATCCCCGGCACCAAGCGCACCCGCTACCTGGAGGAGAACGCCGCCTCGGCCGACGTATCCCTGACCCCCGACCAGATCGCCCTCCTCCGCGCCACCGTCCCGGCCGACGCGGTAGCGGGCGGCCGCTACCCGGAACAGGCCCTGGCGCGATTGGGCCATTGAGCTGCCGCCCCTCTGACGGAAATCCTCCGCTTGAACGCGCGTACGGTAACCGAGGGTTATTCCTGTTTCGAGCGCACGGTCTTCACCCTCACGGGCAAGAAATTCCATTAACCAGCAAGGGGACGCGTACGGGCGGCGAGCGTACGCGGTCCCGATCTGGACAGTACGCATGGCATGTGGTCACGCTGGGTGAATTGAGCGCGGGGAATTCACGTCACCTGGAGGTGGCCGCGTATGACCGACATGACAGACCCACTGGACGAAGCGCGCGAGTGGGAGTGGGAGAGGGAGCCGGACTCCTCGGACAGCATGCGCACCTTCGGCGCGGTGGTCCAGGCCCTGCGCGAGCACGCGGGGCTCAGCCGGGTGGAGTTCGGCAGCGTGGTGCGCTTCTCCCACCACACCGTGGCGTCCGTCGAGTTGGGCCGCCGCATGCCGGACAAGGACTTCGTGGAACGGGCGGAGGGCGTACTGGGGAACACCAACGCCCTGCGGAAGGCGGCCAGGCATCTGACACGCCGGCCGGGGCTCGCGGCGTGGTTCCGGGAGTGGGCGAGGCTGGAGAAGGTGGCGGCGACGCTGGGCACGTACGAATGCCGCCTGGTGCCAGGGCTGTTGCAGACGGAAGCGTATGCCCGCGCGGCATTCGCGAATCGCATCCCTCCGCTGTCGGACGATCAGATGGAGGCACAGGTTGTCGCGCGCATGGAGCGTCAGCGGTTGCTCAAGGAGCGTCCCAACACCGAATTCAGCTTCATCATCGAAGAGCACATCCTGCGACGCGGCCTCGGGGGCGTCGAGGTCACGATCGGCCAGTTGGATCACATCCTGGCCGTCGCCACGTGGCGCAACACGTCGATCCAGATCATGCCTACGTTCAGCTGTCGGCACGCGGGGCTGGACGGTCCGCTGTCCCTTCTGGAAACAGCGGACGGCAGACGACTCGCATACTCCGAAGGGCAGAAGAACGGCCGGTTGATCGCGGAGCCGAAGGAAGCCTCCGTTCTGCACCAACGGTATGCGACACTCCGTTCACAGGCCCTCAGTCCCTTGGACTCCGTGGGCCTGCTGGAACGGATCAGAGGAGCGCTATAACCATGACCGAACCGGCCTGGTTCAAGTCCAGCTACAGCGGCACCGAAGGTGACAACTGCGTTGAAGTCGCCGTGACCGAACAGACCGTACGGGTACGGGACTCCAAAGACGTCGCCCGCCCCCACCTCGCCATCGGGCGGCGCGGGTGGGCGCAATTCGTACGGTACGCCTCCGAAAGCTGACAACTAAGCGCATTATGCGGCACTCCCTTCCGGGACCACCGCCCTCTCGGGGTCTGTGGGCCCGGCGGAGCACACCGGAGGAGCACTATGGCCACGTCCGAGTCAGCCTGGTTCAAATCCAGTTACAGCGGCACCGCGGGCGATAACTGCATAGAGGTCGTCATCACCGAACACGCCGTCCGCGTACGTGACTCCAAGGACACCACCCGCCCCCACCTCACCCTGAGGCCCCGCCAGTGGGCGCAGTTCGTACGGTACGCCGCCGCGAGCTGACGTCTGCCGCGCAGGACGCCTGCTTACGCACACCCCCCTCGCCGACCGCAGGTCGTGCCAGGTAAAGTCCAATCCCCTTTGGCACGTTGGGAGGATGCGTGAGCTCCACCGTCGAGCACAGGTCTGTCGAGGTCAATGGAGTCAGGCTGCACATAGCCGAGCAGGGGCAAGGGCCCCTGGTCGTGTTGTTGCACGGGTTTCCTGAGAGTTGGTATTCGTGGCGGCATCAGTTCGGGCCGTTGGCGGATGCGGGGTATCGGGTGGTGGCGCCCGATCAGCGGGGGTATGCGCGCAGTGAGCAGCCCGCGGACGTCGAGGCGTACAACTTGCTGCATCTGACCGGCGACGTGGTCGGGCTGATCCACGCGCTGGGCGAGGAGCAGGCGGTGGTCGTCGGGCACGACTGGGGTGCGCCCGTGGCCTGGGCGAGTGCGCTGCTGCGGCCGGATGTCGTACGGGGCGTGGCCGGGCTCAGTGTGCCGCCTGGGCCGCCGGCCGGGCTGGGGTCGCTGACGGACAGCCGGGAGCAGTACGGCGACGGGTTCTATCAGCTCTACTTCCAGCAACCCGGCGTCGCGGACGCCGAGTTGGCACGCGATCCCGCTTCCACGTTCCGCCGCATCCTGTTCAGCGGGTCGGGCGACAATCCCGGCACCGAAGTGCCGCGGCCCTGGGTCATTCCCGACGGCGCCTCGCTGCTGGACACGATCCCGGAGCCGGAGGAGCTGCCCGGCTGGCTCACGCCGGACGACATCGAGGCGTTCACGCGGGACTACGCCGAGCACGGGGACAGCGCCTTCACCGGCCCCCTCAACTGGTACCGCAACATTCAGCGCAACCACGAGCTGACGGCCGTGTTCCGGGGGCTGCGGATCGAGGTGCCCGCGCTGTACGTGTACGGGGACCGGGACATGGTGGTGTCCTTCCACGGCATGGAGGCGTACCTGAAGAACCTGACGGCCGTCGCGCCGAAGCTGCGCGGCAGCGTGCGGCTGCCGGGCTGCGGGCACTGGACGCAGCAGGAGCGGCCCGACGAGGTCAACGCGGCGCTGATCGACTTCCTGGGGAGCCTGCCGGAGCCCGGCACGTCCTGAGCCGAGCCCTGGGCGGCGCGCTGAGAACCCGCGGCCGGCTCCGGCCGCGGGTGGGGGGTGACGACCGTGCGTTACAAAACTCCGGTGCGCAGCGCGAACGCCACGGCGTGGGTGCGGTTCTTGAGGTTGTGGCGGGCGACGAGCTGATGGATGACGCTCTTTATGGTGCGTTCCGAACAGCCGATCCGGCCCGCCACCTCCTTGGTGCTCAGGCCGTCGGCCAGCAGTCTGAGCACATTGACCTCCCGGGGCCCGAGGCCCGCGACATTGAGCCCGTGCGGGATGAGGGCGTTGTCCCGGATCGCCTTGATCTGGCCGATCAGCCGTTGCTGCACCCCGTCGCCGCCGGGCTTCGTACAGCCGCGCGCGGCCGATACGACGGCGCGCGCGATGGCGTTGAAGCTGCTCTCCTTCCGGTAGAGCAGGCTGACCAGCCCCAGGCTGATGGCGCGGAGCATGGAGTGTTCCGGGAATTCGTTGGCCACGAGCACCACCGGCAGTCTGCGGCCTTCGCCGCCGCTCTCCCGGTGCACCCGCGCCACTCTGGTCAGCATGTCCCCCGTCACCTCGCTGGCCAACACGAGCAGGACATCGGCGGCGTGGTGCGAATCCAGGGAACGCGCGGAAATCTCGTCGTAAGAGTTCAGGCGCACGATGGCGCCTTCTTCGGTTATCGGGTCATCGGCGAGCACGGCTACGGCAATCGACATTCTCAAGGACTCCCCTTACGCGCGCCCTGCGCAATCCGCCCGTCGTCCCCTGCGGGAGGACGGCCCCCGGCGGAGGGCGGTGTCATAACACAAGGGGATAACTGTTCAACGGACATAAGACTGCACTCCCGGACACGCACGATCACATGGTCCCGATCAACGTAACCCGATGGAATCCTGTATTCCATATACAGAGTGTCAAGTCTTGGCCCGAGAAGGCGCGTCAGGATGCCTATTTCCAGCCATCCCCAGCCGCTCCTAACCGACCGGGCCGCCGGGGTCGCGGCACCGCCACGACCCCACCTTTCCCTACCCGGTCACCCGCCGTCCGGAAACTCACTGTCCAGAAACTCACCGTCCGGCGAGCGACTCGATGACCGGTGTGAACTCCGTCATGGCCGACTCGTGCACGCTGACGTAGGAGAAGCCGTAGCGCTCCCGCCGCTCCAGCAGCTGATCCGCGATCTCCTTCGCCGTCCCGATCAACACCGTGGGGCAGTCCAGAGCCTGATCGGCAGTCAGGTGCGGCATCCGGCGGCTCAGCGTCTCCGCCGCCTCCCGCCGCCGGTCCGTCACCACCACGGCCTGGACCAGAATGTTGCGCTCGATCTCACGGGCGCGCTCCCCGGCGGTCTCCTCGAAGTACGCCACCCGCTCCGCGACCGTGTCCGCGTCAAGCAGCTCCAAGGTGCCGCGCGTCGCGCCGCGCTTGAGCACGGCCCCGGTGAACGCCACGATGTCGGCGTGGCGCGCGGCCAGCCCCAGCACTCTGTCGCCGTTGCCGCCGATGAGCAGGGGCGGTCGGGACGGCGGCTGGGTGTCCCCCAGTTCGCGGGGGTGGTCCAGCAGCCGCGTCAGCTCGGCGGCCGTCCGCTCCAGCCCGTCGACCCTGCTGCCGGCCGTGCCCCACTCCACACCGGCCTTGTCGAACTCCGAACGCACATATCCGGTGCCCAGCCCCACTTCGAGCCGCCGGTCGGTGAGCCGGTCGGTTGTCATGACCTCGCGCGTCAGCAGAACCGGGTTCCAGAAAGCGCTGTTCAGCACGAACGTTGAAACTCGCACGCTTTCCGTCACCGCGGCCGCCGCGACCAGCGCGGGGAACGGCGCCTGCACCCCGAGATGGTCCGGAACGGTGAGCACGTCGAATCCGTGCGCCTCGGCGGCACGGCACTTGTCCGTCCACTCC
>NZ_JBHVHQ010000544.1:0-5878 GCF_042800135.1 Streptomyces sp. NPDC057654
GCCCCGTGCCGGGCCCCGGACGGCTCACCGTCGACGCGCAGCCGAGCGGGGACGGTACGGCCGTGACGCTCACGGCGAGCGGCGGGCAGGCCGTGCGGTGGTCCGCCTCGACCAGCGCCTCGTGGCTGAGCCTCAGCCGGTCGTCCGGGTCGCTGGAGCCGGGGCAGAGCGTCACGATCACGGTCGACGTGGACCACGCGCGGGAGCCCGCGGGGCCTTGGAGCGCCAAGATCACCGTGGCCCCGGCGGGCGCGGTGATCACCGTCGAGGGCCGGGGCAAGCAGCCGACCCCGACGCCCACGCCGCCGTCCCCGAGCCCGACCACCCCGACTCCGACCCCGTCGTCTCCGTCCCCGACGGGGACGCCCGGGGGAGGAGGCGGCGGCTGAGAAGGAGACCAGGCACAGCCCCGCCAGGCCGAGCCTCGCGGAGTTCCCGTCAGTGTCAGTCCGCCGGGTGCGGCGCCACCATCGGGAGCTGCGACGCCAGCCGGGCCTCGCAGAGTTCGACCAGCCGGTCGTACGCCTCCTCGCCCATCAGCTCCGTCAGCTCGGGCGCGTACGAGACGTACACCGGCTTGCCCGCGCCGTGCGCGGACGTCGCCGACGTGCACCACCAGTGCAGATCGTGGCCGCCGGGGCCCCAGCCCCGGCGGTCGTACTCGCCGATCGTGACCTGGAGCACCCGCGTGTCGTCCGGGCGGTCGATCCAGTCGTACGTGCGCCGGACCGGCAGCTGCCAGCAGACGTCCGGCTTGGTCTCCAGCGGCTCGCGGCCCTCGCGCAGCGCGAGGATGTGCAGCGAGCAGCCCGCGCCGCCCGCGAACCCCGGCCGGTTCTGGAAGATGCACGACCCCTCGTACCGGCGGGTCTGCCGCTCGCCGTCCTCGTCGACCTGGACCCAGCCCGACTTCTTCCCCTCGTCGTGGAACTGCCAGACCTCCGGCGACAGCCGGTCCACGTGCAGCGCGACCCGCTTCTCGTCGTCCTCGTCCGAGAAGTGCGCGCCGAGCGTGCAGCAGCCGTCGTCCGCCCGACCTGCCTGGATGCCCTGGCAGCCCTGCCCGAAGACACAGGTCCAGCGTGATGTCAGCCACGTCAGGTCGCAGCGGAAGACCTGTTCGTCGTCGGCCGGGTCGGGGAATTCGACCCAGGCGCGGGCGAAGTCCAGACCGACCTCGTCGGACGGCTGCGGCTGCGCCGTCTTCGCTGCCTTCGCTGTCTTCTTCACTTCTTTGTCCCGCTTCGCCTTTTTCGTCTTTGCCACCCCGCAAGCCTATGCGCCGTGCGGGCCCGCAGTAGCGTTCCGTCCATGAGACTCGGTGTCCTCGATGTGGGTTCGAATACCGTCCATCTGCTGGTGGTGGACGCGCACCCCGGCGCGCGCCCGCTGCCCGCCCACTCGCACAAGGCCGATCTGCGGCTGGCCGAGCTCCTGGAAAAGGACGACGCGCGGAAGGACGGCCCGGAGAACGGCGACGGGGACGGGGACAGGGACGGGGAGGGCTACGGGAACGGCGGCGCGATCAGCGAAACCGGCATCGACCGCCTCGTCGACGTCATCCGCGAGGCGCTCCAGGCCGCCGAGGACAAGGGCTGCGAGGACGTCCTCGCCTTCGCCACCTCCGCCGTCCGCGAGGCGGCCAACGCGGACGCCGTCCTCGCCCGCGTCCAGCGGGCGACCGGCGTCGCCCTGTCCGTACTGACCGGCCCCGAGGAGGCGCGCCTCACCTTCCTCGCCGCCCGCCGCTGGTTCGGCTGGTCGGCGGGGAAACTGCTGGTCCTCGACATCGGCGGCGGCTCCCTGGAGACCGCCTACGGCATGGACGAGACCCCGGACGTGGCCGCCTCCCTGCCGCTGGGCGCGGGCCGCCTCACGGCCGGCTGGCTGCCCGGCGACCCGCCGGACCCCGCGGACGTACGGGCGCTGCGCAAGCACGTACGGGCCGAGATAGCCCGCATCATCGGGGACTTCGCCCGGCACAGCGCGCCCGACCACATCGTGGGGACCTCCAAGACCTTCAAGCAGCTCGCGCGGATCGCGGGCTCGGCGCGGTCCGCCGAGGGCGTGTACGCGCAGCGCTCGCTGTCCCGCGCGGCGCTGGAGGAGTGGGTGCCCAGGCTCGCCGCGATGACCCGTACCGAACGCGCGGAACTGCCCGGGGTCTCCGCGGACCGGGCGCCGCAGCTGCTGGCAGGCGCCCTGGTCGCGGAGGGTGCGATGGACCTCTTCGGGGTGGCGGAGCTGGAGATCTGCCCGTGGGCGCTGCGCGAGGGCGTCATCCTGCGGCGCCTGGACCGGCTGCCCGCCGGATGACGGGCGGTCGTACGCTGTCCTTCGTGACGGAGCCAGTGGTGCGCATCCCGGATGCGAAGGTCGCCCTGTCCACGGCCTCGGTGTATCCGGAGTCGACGGCCACGGCCTTCGAGATCGCCGCGCGCCTGGGCTACGACGGTGTCGAGGTCATGGTGTGGACGGACCCCGTCAGCCAGGACATAGAGGCGCTCCGCAGACTCTCCGACTACCACCAGGTGCCGGTGCTCGCCGTGCACGCGCCGTGCCTGCTGATCACACAGCGGGTCTGGTCGACGGACCCGTGGGTCAAGCTCCAGCGGGCCCGCGCGGCGGCCGAGAAGCTGGGCGCGTCCACGGTCGTGGTGCATCCGCCGTTCCGTTGGCAGCGCAATTACTCGCGGGATTTCGTGAACGGGATCTGGCGGATGGCGGACGAGACGGACGTGCGGTTCGCCGTGGAGAACATGTATCCGTGGCGCTACCGGGACCGCGAGGTCCTCGCGTACGCGCCGGACTGGGACGTCACCAACGACGACTACCGGCACTTCACGGTGGACCTCTCGCACACCGCCACGGCCCGTACGGACGCGCTGCGCATGATCGACCGCATGGGCGACCGGCTCGCCCACGTCCACCTCGCCGACGGCAACGGCTCCAACAAGGACGAGCACCTGGTGCCCGGCCGCGGCAAGCAGCCGTGCGCCGAGCTGCTGGAGCGGCTCGCGACCTCCGGCTTCGGCGGGCACGTCGTCGTCGAGGTCAATACCCGCCGGGCGATGTCCGCCGCCGAACGCGAGGCCGACCTGGCGGAGGCGCTCGCCTTCACCCGGCTCTACCTCGCCTCCTCCACCGGAGTGCCGGGATCATGAGCGACGCCGAGGGACCCGCGGCCGGGCGGACGGAGGACAGCGTGAACGGCTCCGCAGAGGACATGAACGGTTCCGCCGAAGAGACCGCGAACGGCTCCGCCCCGAAGAAGCGCGGCCGACCCGCCCGTACGAGCACGGCCCAGGGCCCCGGCGCCCGCGACCGTATCCTCACAGCCGCCCGCGCCGAGTTCGCCGAGCGCGGCTACGACCGGGCGTCGATCCGCGCCATCGCCAAGGGCGCGTCCGTGGACCCGGCCCTCGTCCACCACTACTTCGGGACGAAGGAACAGGTCTTCGCCGCGGCCGTAGAGGTCGCCTTCGCGCCCGCCCTGTCCGCGTCCGACACCCTGCTCGCGGGCGGTCCGGACGGCGTGGGGGAGCGGCTGGCCCGCTTCATCCTCGGGATGTACGAGAACCCGGCGACCCGCGACCCGCTGCTCGCCATCGTCCGCTCGGCCGTCACCAACGAGACCGCGGCCACCGTCCTGCGCAACCTCGTCACCAGCAAGCTGATGATCCGTATCGCGAGCGAGCTGGACGTGCCCGACCCCGAGCTGCGCTCCGAGCTGGCGACCGCGCAGATCGTGGGAACCGTGCTGCTGCGGTACGTGATCAAGGCGGAGCCGCTGGCCTCAGCCGACGTCGAGAAGGTCATCGTCATGGTCGCCCCGGCGGTGCAGCGCCACCTCACCGGCGAGGGATAACCCCCGGGCGCCCTGGGGAAACAGCATCACCCGGCTCACGCCCGTACAGCCTCCCCCGTCCGCACTCCGGTCGCCCGTCTCACATACCGGAGGCACTGTCCAGATCATGGAGCGGAGGGCGTACGCTCGGCCACAGCCGCGCCGACGGCGCCGAACAACCCCGAGGGAGTGTCCACCGTGCCCGATCTGAGGTCCCGCACTGTCACCCACGGCCGCAACATGGCGGGCGCCCGAGCCCTTATGCAGGCCTCGGGCGTAGCGCGCGAGGACTTCGGCAAGCCGATCATCGCGGTGGCCAACAGCTTCACCGAGTTCGTGCCCGGCCACACCCACCTCGCGCCCGTCGGCCGCATCGTCAGCGAGGCGATCCACGCGGCGGGCGGCATCGCGCGCGAGTTCAACACCATCGCGGTCGACGACGGCATCGCCATGGGCCACGGCGGGATGCTCTACTCCCTGCCGTCCCGCGACCTGATCGCCGACTCCGTCGAGTACATGGTCGAGGCGCACTGCGCGGACGCGCTGATCTGCATCTCCAACTGCGACAAGATCACCCCCGGCATGCTGATGGCCGCGATGCGCCTCAACATCCCGACCGTCTTCGTCTCCGGCGGCCCGATGGAGTCCGGCCGCGCGACCCTCGTCGACGGCACGGTCCGCAAGCTGGACCTGATCACCGCGATCTCCGAGGCCGTCAACGACAACGTCTCGGACGAGGACATCGCCCGCATCGAGGACAACGCCTGTCCGACCTGCGGCTCCTGTTCCGGCATGTTCACCGCCAACTCCATGAACTGCCTCGCCGAGGCGATCGGCCTGGCCCTGCCCGGCAACGGCTCGGTGCTCGCCACCCACACCGCGCGCAAGGCGCTGTACGAGAACGCCGGGCGCACGGTCGTCGAGATCACCAAGCGCCACTACGAGCAGGACGACGCGACCGTCCTGCCGCGCAACATCGGCAGCCGCGCCGCCTTCGAGAACGCCATGGCCCTCGACATCGCCATGGGCGGCTCCACCAACACGATCCTGCACCTGCTCGCCGCCGCCCAGGAGGCCGGGCTCGACTTCGACATGAAGGCCATCGACGGGCTCTCCCGCCGCATGCCATGCCTGGCGAAGGTCGCCCCGAACATCGCGCCCGGCGGCGTCTACTACATGGAGGACATCCACCGGGCCGGCGGCATCCCCGCCATCCTCGGCGAGCTGTACCGCGGCGGCCTGCTGAACGAGGACGTCCACACCGTCCACTCGCCGTCGCTGGCCGACTGGCTCAAGCAGTGGGACATCCGCGGCGGCTCGCCGTCCGAGGAGGCCGTCGAGCTGTTCCACGCGGCCCCCGGCTGCGTCCGGTCCGCCACCGCCTTCTCCCAGTCCGAGCGGTGGGACACCCTCGACACGGACGCCGAGGGCGGCTGCATCCGCGACATGGCGCACGCCTACTCCACCGAGGGCGGGCTCGCGATCCTCTACGGCAACCTCGCCGAGGACGGCTGCGTCGTGAAGACCGCGGGCGTCGACGAGTCGATCTGGACGTTCGAGGGCCCGGCCGTGGTCTGCGAGTCGCAGGAGGACGCCGTCGACGCGATCCTCACCAAGCGGATCAAGGAGGGCGACGTCGTCGTCATCCGCTACGAGGGCCCCAAGGGCGGCCCCGGCATGCAGGAGATGCTCTACCCGACCTCGTTCCTCAAGGGCCGCGGCCTCGGCAAGGCGTGCGCGCTGGTCACCGACGGCCGCTTCTCCGGCGGCACGTCGGGCCTGTCCATCGGCCACGCCTCGCCCGAGGCGGCGTCCGGCGGCACGATCGCGCTCGTCGAGGACGGCGACCGCATCCGCATCGACATCCCCAACCGCTCGATGGAGCTCCTCGTCGGCGAGGACGAGCTGGCGGCCCGCCGGGCGGCGCTCGGCGGCACGTACGCCCCGAAGAGCCGCGAGCGGAAGGTCTCCACGGCGCTGCGCGCGTACGCGGCCATGGCGACGAGCGCGGACAAGGGCGCGGTGCGGGAC
>NZ_JBHVHQ010000545.1:0-5874 GCF_042800135.1 Streptomyces sp. NPDC057654
CGAGGTCGCCGTACGGGCCGAGCTGGTCGGTGCTGTGCTCGGGGTGGGTGCCGAAGGCGCGGTTGCCGAGGATGTCGACGAGGGTGGCGTTGCCGTTCTCGCCGGGCGGCAGGATGTCGCCGCACTGGCCCTGGCAGTAGTCCTCGGCGGCGGCCGGCGCCTTCTCGGCGGGGGCCGCCTGCGCCGGAGCCGCCTGCGCCGGAGCCGCCTGCGCCGCCGGGGCTACGAGGGCCGCGCCGAGCGCCAGTAGCGCCGCGGTCGCGGTCGTTCTGAGTTTTCCGAGTTTGCCGATGCGCCGTCGCATTCCTGCTCCTCCCGGTGACCGTCGCGGCGGACGTTACCGCCGGTACGGCCGGGTCGGAAGATGAGCATCCGTCACCTTTCCAAATCCTCACAACTCGGCGGACTCGGCGGGGCAGAAGCCGCATGGAACGGATCTGCCTCGGTATACGTCCATTCCACAACGGTCCGAGTCCGCTTGTCGGAGGTGGGAGCATTGGCCGGTTTCAGAGCGCTCGCACGAGAAGTGCGCAATCCACGCAACAGCACGGCGCTGCGACGGACGTCCCTGCGTAAATGCCTCGAACGATTCGCCCCCTACGGACACCGGGCCACCTGGCACCACCTGTGCTCCCGCGCCGGGCTGGCCCCCGACGACCGCGGCCCCGACCCGGCCCGGCTGATCATCGCGCTGGAGGAGCTGGAGGAGGCCAGGGCGGTCTGGCTGGCCTACGAGGCCGAGTTCGCGCAGCGGCGGCGGCGCGAGAAGCACGACGGCATCCGGCAGCCGAGCGCCATCGACGAATGGCACCGCCGCACGTGGGGCGGGTGCGACATAGTGCCCTGCGCGACGCCCCTGCACCATCCGACCGCGCGCCTGGCCGAGGTGTTGCGGCGCATGATCGCCGCCATGGAGTCGGGTCCGGGCGACGGCTGCCCGGTCTGCTCGCAAGGGCCCCTCGAATGGCACGACGACCTGGAGCGCTATCCGCTGTCGGGTCCCGTCTGCACGGGGTGCGGCGTCGTGGTGCCGCTGCCCGTGCTCACGCCGGAGGCGCTGTCCATGGCCCGGCGGCCGCAGTTCGAGCGGCGGTACGCGGGGGTCTGAAGAGAAGCGAAGGTCCGACCGGCGGAGGTCCGGCGCACGAGGGACCGGCCGGGGAGCCCCGCCCCAGCCGTCGGGTGCGGCGGGGTGGGGCTCCTGTGCATGGAGGGGCGAGTTCATACCCGTAAGGCCCGCAGGCCCGCAGGCTCGCAACAGGCGGCGACTGCGACCAGGGCCTGAGCCCGTCAGCAGACCGTCAGACGCTGGCGACGGTCGAGATCACGATGATGATGATTCCGATCAGCGCGAAGGCGCAGCCGATGATGCCGAGCACGATCCCGGCGACCGCCTGGCTGCGGCCGCCCGCCTCGCCCCGGTCCGCCTTCCGGCGCGCGGAGACCCCGAGGCACAGCGCGATGACCGGCAGGATCAGCGGCAGGAACAGCAGCCCGAGGATGCCGAGCACCATGGACGCCGTCGCCTGGCCGCTGGGCAGCGGGGCCTGCCAGCCGTAGCCGTAGCCGGCCCCGGGCGCGTAGTGCGTGCCGTACGGCCGCGCCCCCGGCTGCCCTTCGGCCGGTGCTCCCCAGGGATCCGCGGGCGCGCCCTCCGCCCCGGGAGCGCCGCTGGGCTTGCCTGGCTCGTCAGCCATGTTTTCCTCTCTTCGGAACAAAATGAACATCCATGCCAGGTGTGACGCCTGGTGGTGCTGCGCACGGCAGCTCTGTCATCGGGTGCCCGCCGTCAGGACATTGATGCTGTGCACGGCCGTCGCCGGGGCGCCCCGGCGGCGCGTTGACAGGGGAGCGTCCGCGAACCATGCTGAGCAAGCGCTTAGACATCATCATCTCGTCAACGTAAAACCGCGATAGCCCGCACGACTGCTTGGGAGGCCACGACATGGCAGAGCCCCGGATCTTCACCTCGCTCGACGAACTGCGCGCCGCCGTCGGCGAGGAGCTGGGCACCAGCGACTGGCTGGAGATCGACCAGAAGCGGATCGACCTGTTCGCGGAGGCCACGGGCGACCATCAGTGGATCCACGTGGACCCGGAGCGGGCGGCGGAAGGTCCGTTCGGGGCGACCATCGCGCACGGCTATCTGACGCTGGCGCTGCTGCCCGCGCTCGTACCGCAGGTGATGCGGGTCGACAACATCAAGATGGGCGTCAACTACGGCACCAACAAGGTCCGCTTCCCCTCCCCCGTGCCGGTCGGCTCCCGGGTACGGGCCTCGGCGCGCGTCGCCGAGGTGACCGAGGTGCCGGGCGGGGTGCAGCTGACGACGACGGTGACGGTGGAGCGCGAGGGGAGCGAGAAGCCGGCCTGCGTGGCGGAGACCGTCAGCCGCTTCTACCTCTAGCTAGTAAGTACGGCCGGATCGCGGGCCGGATCGCGGGCCGGATCACTGGTCGGATCGCGGGCCGGGTCACTGGCCGGATCGCGGGCCGGGGCACTGGCCGGATGTGCCCGCGCCCACCATGCGCAGCGCGAGGCCCGCGTAGAACGTGCCGACCTCGTCCGGAGTGCGCCGGCCCTCGGCGTTGAACCAGCGGGCGACGTCGATGCAGAGCGAGAGCACCGCGAGCGCCGTGCCGGGGATGTCCGGCACGTCGAAGTCGCCCGTCCGCACGCCGTCCTCGATGATCGAGCGGACCGCGCCGTCGCTGCCCCGGCGCAGGGCGACGATCTCGGCGTAGTGGTCCTCGGCCAGCGCGCCCAGCTCGTACTGGACGACGCGGGCGGTGGTGTGGTGGTCGGCGTGCCAGCGGGCGAAGGAGCGTACGGCCTCGGTGAGCCGCTCGACGGGGGTGCCGCCGCCGTCCCGTGCGGCGGTGAGGAGGTCGAGGGCGAGCCGGTGGCCGACGCTGCTGATCCGGTAGAGCAGCTGCTCCTTGGTCTTGTAGTGGATGTAGAGCGCGGCCGGGCTCATGCCGGCCCGGCCGGCGATGTCGCGGGTGGTCGTCGCGTGGTAGCCGCGCTCGGCGAACGCCTCGACGGCGGCGGTGACCAGCCGCCGGGCCGCGTCGGGCGTGACGTCGGCCCACTCCTCGCCCCGCTGCGCGTCCGCGTCCGCGTTCATCGCTCGCCCCGCTTCTCCGTAGGCCGGGGACCCTCCACCGGCCGGACGGACACCATACCTCGAAGCTGAGCAAGCGCTTAGGCAGCCGATCGCGAGCGGACACACCGCCGCCACCGGCCGACGATTTTACTGTCCTATACACACAGTTGACCGGAACGGCCGCGGGGTCACCCTGATCGTCCGGTATGAAGGGAGTCGCGCGCCGCGAACCCACGGCGGACGACCTCTCGTAACGCCGGAGAAAGAACGTGCAGCAGACAGCCCGACCGGGCCGGGCGCCGAACCCCCCGTACCGCTTCCTGACCGAGGTCCTCAAGGGCCAGGGCCAGGTCACCTTCATGCCGAGCGCCGTCACCGGCCTCTTCTTCGCCGCGGCCCTCTTCGCCGCCGGCTGGGAGTACGGGCTCTACGGACTGCTCGGCACCGCCGTCGGCACCGCCACGGCGCGGCTGCTGGGCGTCGACCGGGGGCGGGTGGAGGCGGGGCTCGAAGGGTTCAACGCCTGCCTGGTCTCCACCGGCTGCGCCGTCTTCCTCGGGGCCGACCGGATCTCGTCCGTACTCCTGGCCATCGGCGGGGCCGTCGTCGTGACGGTCGTCACCGCGGCGCTGTCCAACGTGCTGGCCTCCTGGAACCTGCCGACCTTCACCCTCCCCTTCTGCCTCGTGGCGAGCGCGACGACGATGGCCGCGCCCGGCTTTCACCGGGTCTGGGAGGGGGCCGCGGGCACCACCGCGCTCACCCACCCGGCGACCGGGGCGACGTCGCTGAGCTGGACCCAGCTGTGGCACGCCTTCTTCGCCGACATCGGCCAGATCTTCTTTATGCCGCAGTGGTACGTGGGGCTGCTGTTCCTGCTGGGCATCTTCGCCGCCAGTCGCTCCGCGGGGTTGGTGGCCTGTCTCGGCAGCGTGGTCGGCATCGCCACCGCCTGGGCGCTGGGGTCGCCTGCCGACGGGATCGCGCAGGGGCTGATGGGGTACAACGCGGTGCTCACGGCGATGGCGGTGTGCGGGGTGTTCGTCGTGGCGGACCGGTGGAGCTTCGCCTATGCCATTGTCGCGGCGGCGGCGGCCACGGCTTTGACGACTGCGGTGACGTCGTTCTTCGCGCCGTCGGGGGGACATACGTTCACGTGGCCGTTCGTGCTGACGTCGCTGGTGTTCGTAGCCGCCGTGCCATCGTTTCCGCGCCTCCGCAGGACGTAACCGGGGCTCTCCACCCCGGACCCCGGTCCTCAAACTCCCCCAGCTACCGCTGGGAGGTGCCCCCTGACGGGCTGGTGTGATGCGGCTCGTCCGCTGGGCGCGGCAACGTACTTTGTCCTCAATCGCCGGACGGGCTGAACGGTGCGCGTTCGTACACGGGCGCGGGCGTGGCAACGCGCCTTGGCCTCAAACTCCCAGCTCAGGCTCAGCCGCGTCGCCGCGCGGCGACGGCGTCCGTGTAGAGCTCTCGCGTCAGGTCCTCGGCACCGATACCGAGTTCCGCGAGGAGGGCGCGGATGGCATCGAGGGCCGGGGCCACGTCGCTCTGGTCGACAAGGGTTTCGATCTCCAGGAATGTCCCATCGATCTCCGGCACGCGGACCAGAGTGGCCAGCATCCGTCTGCCGTGCGCCTCGAATTCATAGTTGCGGCACCGCTTTTCGAAGGCGATGTGCTCGACGTGTCCCAGCCCGCGCAGAATGGCGTGGGTGGCAGCGGCATCCTCGACCTGAGTCTCGTACTCGGGTTTCGACCCGGACTCCGCGTCGACCGCCGCACCCTTGAACGTGAGAACCGTGCGGGTTCCGTCCGCGCCGTGTACGGTCCGTACCCGCAACTCCTCGCCTGCCTCTTCCAGCGAGCGGTCGGGGCGGTCGTAATACGTATCCCGGTATACCTCGACTCGGACCGCGGCAACGGCGTCGAGCTGCCGCATGACATGTTCGGGCGAGTGGACTCGGGCCTTCAATTCCGCCTCGATCACGAACGGTTCCCTCTCCCCAGTCACATCGTGCGCTGCGCGCCGTCGACGACGGCCTCGAACATCCTGCGGAACCCTCGGTACAGAGGCCCGTGCGGCGTTTCCATGACCTTGTACGTCACCGACTCGTGGCCCTCCCATCCTGCGTCGAAGGCGCTGATGAACAGGGTGGAATCAGTGCGGATGAGTCGCCAAGTGGGCAGCATCCGGTACCGCCACACTCCGATCTCGTACGAGCCGGCCATTTCCCGTAACCGCGCCTCGGCCAGCTGAACACCTCTCGCGAGGGACTCGGCGGACTCGCCGATCTCAGCCGCCCGCCGAGCAAGAGCATCGCTCTCCGGGTCGAGCAGAGCGACCCGAATGCGAAGGCCCCTACCGCCCTGCTCGCGTGGCAGACAACCACGGAGAAGACTGTCGTTCAGCCCGATCAGACCGAGCCCGCGCACAGCCAGTACATCCAGCTCCCGAGCTTCCCGGGCCAACCGTCGAATCTCTTCTGCTGCCGCGTTCTGCGCCGCGTATACGCGCACCACCTCGGGAAACGCGGCGAGGTCGAAGGCCACGCCGCCGGAGCGCTTCTCCCGGGCGGCCGCCAGGCCGAGCAGATGGCGTGCGTCGTCGGGCATGTGGCTCCTCCCCCGCCTGGAGGCGGGGGCTTCTCGCTATGCCGGGTTGGCGTCGCGACGGACCAGCCCGGCCCGTAGAACGTTCAGGGCGCCCACGGTGTCCGCGTGTGCGCGGTGGCCGGACTGCCGCAAGGACGTACAGGGCGGAGC
>NZ_JBHVHQ010000546.1:0-5845 GCF_042800135.1 Streptomyces sp. NPDC057654
CTCCAGGGCAGAGAGAGGCCCCGTCCGGGAATCCCGGACGGGGCCGTTGAAAGGGTCGGTCGGTTGTAAGCAGCCGTCTGAAAGGACAGTCGGCTGCGAGAGGAATGCGACGGTCCGTCAGGCGAGCGCCATCCAGTAGCGGGTGCCGAGGGCGCCGACGCCGGTGGCCCAGTTGACCGAGGCCGGCAGCGAGGTGTTCGACTTCGTCGGCGACAGCGCGGTGCGCGGGACGGCGTTGGCGCGGCCGAAGCGGCCCGGCACGTCGTAGCCCCCGTTTCCGGTCATGATCCGCGGCGAGTTGGCGGAGTTGGAGTACGTCAGCAGGAGTGCGATGACGTAGATGCCGGGCTGGAGGGTGACGGCGGAGGACAGCGGAATGAAGGAGGTCGCGCCGCCCACCTCGTGGGTCTCCGGGTAGACCTTGCTCAGGTCGGCGGTCTGGGCCCGCCGCTTGCCGGAGGCGTCGTAGATCCCCGCGAACGACCCGGCCGTGATGCCGCCGGAGCCCCCCGAGTAACCCAGGGTCTGCACGCAGACGTTCTTGACGGCTGTGGCCTTCCGCAGCACGACGGCGCCGTAGTAGATGCGGCCGCTGGCCGGAATGTCGCCGGGGTACGTCGCGTTGAGCGCGCTCTTCCCGTCGCCCAGCCCCGGGTCGAAGGTCCAGGCGACGAACCCCAGGTCCTCCGGGGCCCAGTCGTTGGAGGAGGAGCCGTCCGCGCCGGCCGGGCCCTGCGGCCCCGGGGGGCCCTGGGGGCCGGTCTGGCCCTCGCCGACCTCGACCACGCTGCCGTCGGCGCGCTGCACGAAGAGCTTGCCGCCCGCCGAGTACAGGGACACGCCGTCCTCGGCGGCTTCGGCCGGGGCCGCCCCGTTGGCGAGCTGGACCGCCCCCGCGGCTCCGGCGAGCGCTCCCGCCCCGCTGCCGACGCGCAGGTTGCCGGACAGGTAGGCGTTGTTCGTCGTTTCGAGGTCGCCGGCCTTGTTGACGCGTACGTAGGACTGGCCCGACTGCACGACCAGCGCGTGCGAGCTGCCGTTGCCCTCGATGACGACGTTGCCGGCGACGCTGCCGCCGGAGGCGGACAGGGCGCCGATGTCCTCGGCGGTCAGCTTGACGTCCGGCCCCGGCTTGCCGTTGACCGTGTCGACGTTGCCGGTGCCGGGCACGCCCTGGGGGCCCATGAAGTTGCCGACGGGCTTGCCCCAGTCGTTCTCCCCGCGCTGCCACAGGTCACCGTTGTCGGTGCGCAGCATCAGGTCGCCGCTGCTGCCCAGGTTCTCGGCGGGCGGGGTGTCGCCGGTGTGGATCCGGCTGCCGGGGGCGCCCTTGGCGCCGGGCGGCCCGACGGGTCCCGCGACGGGTACGTAGTCGGGGGTGCCCGGGTCGGCGGGGGCGATCTCGGCCAGGTCGGTCCGGGGGCGTTCGGCGGGCAGCAGGATCTTGTACGGGCGGCGGCCGGGCACCCCGTTGAGGCGCTCGGTGACGGTGTACGCCCAGCTCTCCGGGTTCATGCCGGGGGTGTCGGTGGCGGGCAGGGTGACCTGCATCCGCCCGTCGTCGTCGAGCCGCGCCTCGATGGGGCCGCCGAGCATGACGTCGGTGGCGCTATGGGTGAGCATCGAGGGCGGTTCGAAGGTCACGGTGCCGGAGAGCGGGCGGCCGTCCGGGGTCAGGTAGTGGCCTGTGACGATGACCGTGGGGATGGATTCGGGAAGCACGAGGTAGGTCTCCTCCTCTGCTGGTGACTGGCGGATGGCGGTGGTCCGGAGCGCGCGGCGGGACATACGGCCTGAGCGTCGGAACGCCGGTAGGTCAGGGCGTCGGGACGTCAGGGCGTCAGGACTGGACCCCGTACAGGGCGCGCGGCGAACACCGCACGCTGCTGGTCTCGTTGGCCGCGCGGGCCTGGATCTGGAATTCGACGGGGCTGTCGTAGTCCACCCCGATGGGCTCGGTGAACAGCAGCGTCGTCTGCGAAGTGGGTCCGACCTGGCGCTCGTTGACGAGCAGCCGCAGCTCGCCGCCGTCGCCCGTGGTCTCCATGGCGATCAGGCAGTACAGCCGCGGGTGCTGGACGACGGCGTCGCCGCTGTAGAGGGTCGTCCACTCGGTGGCCGAGGTGGACTCCCAGCGGGCGGCGTCCTGCGGTGTCGGCTGCGGATACGGGATGTAGGGCCGGGCCAGCCCGGAACCGCTCGCGTCGTCGGCGAGTACGGCGTTGCCGCTGTGGTCGAAGACCTGCACCGGCTGGCGGCCGTCGGCGTCGGGCGCCTGGCTCCGTACGGTCAGCGCGGCCTTGCCGTCGTCGCGCCGTACGACCATGCCCCGCTGCCGCGTGCCGTCGGGCCAGTCGGGGCGCACCTGGCCGATGTGGACGAGGTCGTCGCCGTGGCCCTTGACCTGGAACTGGCCGTCGTCGCCGATCAGCAGGTTGCCGTCGAGGACGTCGTTCATCGCGGGCCGAGTGTTGGCGCTGCCCATCAGGGCCCGTACCTGCCGTTCCAGAGCGCGGATGCGGTCCAGCAGGTCGGTGGGTATCGCGGCCATCTACATCCCTTCGAGGTAGAGCTTGGCGGTCTCGGCCCTGGCCCGCTCCGGCGGGGTCACGGCCAGGCCGACGACCCGGTAGCGGGAGTCGGAGCCCGCCGGGTTCCACAGGTCGTGGATGCGCAGCCGGACCGTGGCCCCGAGCAGGGCCGGGGTGATGCGGCCGTCCACGCGGACGGTCGCCTCGGGGATGACCTCGGGCCGGTGGGCACGGGCCAGTTCGGCGGTGGCCAGGCCGTCGAGGGTCTGCTTGTCGCTGACCGAACTGTGGTCGGAGGTGCCCTCCAGGCGGGGCCAGCCGGACTCCAGGTCCGCGGCGAATGCCTTGACGTCGGACATCGTGGGGACCGACTCCTGGGCCTGGTTGGTGTTGTCGCTCGCGCCCCGCGCGACCCAGACGTTGGCCTGTACGGTCGCGTCGGTCGGGATGCTGTACGACAGCAGCGGGCCGGGACGGTCCAGCACGATCTCGGAGGCGCCGGTACGGACCTTCGGGTGGCCGAGCTGGAGCCGCTTGACGCGCCGGGCGGTGCTCGGGTCGCGGTAGCAGTGCACCCGCCACTCGAAGCCGTCCTCCAGGGCGGCGAGCTTGTCCACCAGCTCGCGGACCCGGGCCACGTCGGTGCGCGCGTAGGACTGGCCGCGCCGCACGCCGGAGAGCTCGCGCCCGTACTCGATGCCGATGTCGCCGCCCGGCTGCGCCTGGACGTGGTCGATCAGCGCCCGCACGATGTCGAACTGGTCGACGCCGGTGGCCACCAGGTCCGTGGACAGGATGCGGTGGTCGAGGTACGAGTCGAAGGTGCCGGCCTGGATCTCCGCCGTCATCCGGCCCTGCTCGTCGCCGGCGGGGGTGCAGGTCCACAGGATGCCGCCCCACCAGATGTCGGAGCCGCGGGGCCCCCCCACCGCGGGGCGGGCGGGGGGGGGGGCGGGGCCCCCCCCCCGCCAGTCGGACGCGGCGCTCAGCCGCTCGGCACCCCCCCCCGGTCGCGATGCGCAGAATTGCGCCGCGTTGGCACTCCGCTTGACCGAGTGCTAACCGCGTCATAGTCTCGCACCTGGCACTCTCCACCGGGGAGTGCCAAACACAGCGACGGGCAGGTCCGGCACCCGCGACGACGGATCACACCTGGTCGCCACCTCAGACAGTTAACCCCGTGAGATCTCCGAAGGGGGAGGTCGGATCGTGACGACCGCCAGCTCCAAGGTTGCCATCAAGCCGCTTGAGGACCGCATTGTGGTCCAGCCGCTCGACGCCGAACAGACCACGGCCTCTGGCCTGGTCATTCCGGACACTGCTAAGGAGAAGCCCCAGGAGGGCGCTGTCCTGGCCGTGGGCCCGGGCCGCTTCGAGGACGGCAACCGTCTTCCGCTCGACGTCGCCGTCGGCGATGTCGTGCTCTACAGCAAGTACGGCGGCACCGAAGTGAAGTACAACGGCGAGGAGTACCTCGTCCTCTCGGCTCGCGACGTGCTCGCGATCATCGAGAAGTAATTCACCGAAGTTTGCCTGTTCTGCGCCCCTGGTTCCCCGCGTCTGAAAAGCCGGGCGCCCGGGGCGCAGTTCGTTTGAGCGATAGCGGTCACCGCCGCGTGGCCGGGGATCGCAACGAGAGGACTTGAAGCAACTCATGGCGAAGATCCTGAAGTTCGACGAGGACGCCCGTCGCGCCCTTGAGCGCGGCGTGAACAAGCTTGCCGACACCGTCAAGGTGACGATCGGCCCCAAGGGCCGCAACGTCGTCATCGACAAGAAGTTCGGCGCCCCCACCATCACCAACGACGGCGTCACCATCGCCCGCGAGGTCGAGATCGACGACCCGTACGAGAACCTGGGCGCCCAGCTGGTGAAGGAGGTGGCGACCAAGACCAACGACATCGCGGGCGACGGCACCACCACCGCCACCGTGCTGGCCCAGGCGCTGGTCCGCGAGGGCCTGCGCAACGTCGCCGCCGGCGCCTCCCCGGCCGCCCTGAAGAAGGGCATCGACGCCGCGGTCAAGGCCGTGTCCGAGGAACTCCTCGCGACCGCCCGCCCGATCGACGACAAGGCCGACATCGCGGCCGTCGCCGGCCTGTCCGCCCAGGACAAGCAGGTCGGCGAGCTCATCGCCGAGGCGATGGACAAGGTCGGCAAGGACGGTGTCATCACCGTCGAGGAGTCCAACACCTTCGGTCTGGAGCTCGACTTCACCGAGGGCATGGCCTTCGACAAGGGCTACCTGTCCCCGTACATGGTCTCCGACCAGGAGCGTATGGAGGCCGTCCTCGACGACCCGTACATCCTGGTGCACCAGGGCAAGATCGGTTCGATCCAGGACCTGCTGCCGCTGCTGGAGAAGGTCATCCAGGCCGGCGCCTCCAAGCCGCTGCTGATCATCGCCGAGGACGTCGAGGGCGAGGCGCTCTCCACCCTCGTCGTCAACAAGATCCGCGGCACGTTCAACGCCGTGGCCGTCAAGGCCCCCGGCTTCGGCGACCGCCGCAAGGCCATGCTCGGCGACATCGCCACCCTCACCGGTGCGACCGTCATCGCCGAGGAGGTCGGCCTCAAGCTCGACCAGGCCGGTCTGGACGTGCTGGGCACCGCCCGCCGCGTGACCGTCACCAAGGACGACACCACCATCGTCGACGGCGGCGGCAACAGCGACGACGTGGCCGGCCGCGTCAACCAGATCAAGGCCGAGATCGAGTCCACGGACTCGGACTGGGACCGCGAGAAGCTCCAGGAGCGCCTCGCCAAGCTCGCCGGCGGCGTCTGCGTCATCCGCGTGGGCGCGGCCACCGAGGTCGAGCTCAAGGAGAAGAAGCACCGTCTGGAGGACGCCATCTCCGCGACCCGCGCCGCGGTCGAGGAGGGCATCGTCTCCGGTGGCGGTTCCTCCCTCGTGCACGCCGCGAAGGTCCTGGGCAACTCCCTCGACAAGGAGGGCGACGAGGCCACCGGTGTCGCCGTCGTCCGCCGCGCCGTCGTCGAGCCGCTGCGCTGGATCGCCGAGAACGCCGGCCTGGAGGGCTACGTCATCACCTCCAAGGTCGCCGAGCTCGACAAGGGCCAGGGCTTCAACGCCGCGACCGGCGAGTACGGCGACCTGGTGAAGGCCGGCGTCATCGACCCGGTCAAGGTCACCCGCTCCGCGCTGGAGAACGCCGCGTCCATCGCGTCGCTGCTGCTCACGACCGAGACCCTGGTCGTCGAGAAGCCCGCGGAGGAGGAGCCGGAGGCCGGTCACGGCCACGCCCACTAGCAGTACGCGGCCGCTGAGGCGGCCGTAGCGCACGGAGACCCGG
>NZ_JBHVHQ010000547.1:0-5835 GCF_042800135.1 Streptomyces sp. NPDC057654
CCTGTCGCGTGGATGACACGGGTCGTGTGCGGGTTGCGCTCGATCGGATCAACGTTCGGCCCTGCGAACGGGTCCGGCCCCCCGGACGGTTCGTCCGGGGGGCCGGTGGTGTGCGGCGGGGCCGCGGTGCGGCGACTAGCGGTTCAGGCAGGTGTTGCCGAAGACCGGGTTGAGCACCCCGATCACGTTGACCGAGTTGCCGCAGGCGTTCACGGGGACGTGCACCGGCACCTGGACGGTGTTGCCGGACGCGACTCCCGGGGAGTTCTTGGCGACGCCGCCGGCGTGCGCACCGCCGTGGGCCGAGGCGACGCCCGCGCCGGCGACGGCCAGACCGCCGGCGGCGATCGTGATGGCGGCGAGCTTCTTCATGTTCTTCACTTCTCAGTTCCTCCTCGCGTGGCCGCGGCCCAATCGCCGCGGCGCGCCATGGAGAACGGGGCTGGGCCATTCGAGTTGCGCCACCGGGCCGACATTCACACGACCGTATGAAGTTGCCCGAGAGCGCTGCCGACGTGCCCTGGCCGTGCGTAGGCCGCACGACCAGGGCTTTCGCGACTCTTCAGGGCTCTTCAGGGCTCTTCAGGGCCTCAGGCGCCTATGCCGTGCCGCACGGCCCACAGGGCGGCCTGGGTGCGGTCCGCCAAGTCGAGCTTCATGAGGATGTTGGAGACATGGGTCTTGACGGTCTTCTCGGAGAGGACCAGGGCGCGGGCGATCTCGCGGTTGGACCGGCCGTCGGCGATCAGGCCCAGCACCTCGCGCTCCCGCTCGGTCAGCGTCGTGCCGCGCCCGTGCCCGCCGCCCGTCTCGTCCTGCGACAGCAGCGCCCCGGCGACCTCGGGCTGGAGCAGCACATGCCCGGCGTGCACGGACCTGATGGCGCCGGCCAGCGCCTCCGGGTCGACGTCCTTGTAGACGTAGCCGGCCGCGCCCGCGCGCAGGGCGGGGACCACGGTGCGCTGCTCGGTGAAGCTGGTGACGATCAGGACCCGCGCCGGGTTGTCGAGGCCGCGGAGCTTGCGCAGCGCCTCGATGCCGTCCATGCCGGGCATCTTCACGTCCATCAGCACGACGTCGGGCCGGAGCTCCTCGGCGCGGGCGACGCCCTCGTCGCCGTCGGCGGCCTCCCCGACCACCTCGATGTCGTCCTGGACCTCCAGGAAGGTGCGCAGCCCGCGGCGTACCACCTGGTGGTCGTCGACCAGCAGCACCCGGATCGCCCGCCCGTCGCCCGTGGCCGCCTTGGGGCCGTCCCTGTGTTCAGCCACCGGGCACCTCCATCTCGATCGCGGTGCCCTTGCCGGGCCCCGATTTCACGGTCATCCTGCCGCCGGCCCCGCTCGCCCGGTCCCGCATCGACACCAGGCCGAGGTGGCGGCCGGCCCGCCGGACCGCGAGCGGGTCGAAGCCGCGGCCGTCGTCGGACACGCGCAGCAGCGCGCCCTGGCCGCGGCGTACGAGTGTGACGTCGACGCGGTCGGCGCCGGAGTGCCGCAGGGCGTTGTGCAGGGCCTCCTGCGCGACCCGCAGCAGCGCCTCCTCCTGGGCGGCGGGCAGGGCCCGTACGCCGTGCGAGTCGAAGGTGACGCTGGCGGTGTGGGCGCGGTCGAGCACCTGGATCTGGGTGCGCAGGGTCGCGATGAGGCCGTCCTCGTCGAGGGCCGCGGGGCGCAGCTCCACGACGGCGGCGCGCAGCTCGTCGGCGGCCTCGGCGGCCAGCGCGGCGACCTGCTGGAGCTCGCCCTTGGCGCGGGCCGGGTCGCGGTCGACGAGGGCGGTGGCGGCCTGGGCGGTCAGGCGCAGCGAGAAGAGTTTCTGGGCGACGGCGTCGTGGAGCTCGTGGGCGAGGCGGGCCCGCTCCCCCGCGATGGTCAGCTCGCGGCTGCGCTCGTAGAGGCGGGCGTTGGTCAGCGCTATGGCGGCGTGCTGGGCGAGCGTCCGCAGCAGCTCCTCGTCCTGCGCGGTGAAGCCGCAGCCGCCTTCCGGCTTGGGGCACCTCTTGTTGGCGAGGAAGAGCGCGCCGAGCACCTCGTCGCCGTCGGCGACCGGCATGCCGATGAAGTCGGACATGTCGGGGTGTGCGGCGGGCCAGCCGCCGAAGCGGGGGTCCTTGCGGACGTCGGCGAGGCGCTGGGGGGTGGCTTCGTGGAGCATCGCGGCGAGGATGCCGTGCTGGCGGGGCAGCGGGCCGATGGCCTTCCACTCCTCGTCGCTGACGCCGTCGACGACGAACTGGGCGAAGCCGCCGTGGTCGTCGGGGACGCCGAGCGCCGCGTATTCGGCGTCGAGCAGTTCGCGGGCGGACACCACGATCGTCTTGAGGACGTCGTGGACCTCCAGGTGTCTGCTCATGGCCAGCAGAGCGGTGCTCACCGCGGCCAGGCCGGTGGGCGGGCCCTGGCCGTTTCCGTTGCTCATGGGGGTCACCGTACCGGCGGCCGGGCGGGGGCGTATCGGGCCTGCGGAGGCACGGCTCCTCCCTCTCGTGACCTAGGCCGAAGTGCCTTCTCGGGGTGGGTCCGGCAGCCGAGGCGGGCGTCGTCGGCGCGTTCCTACGGTGGCTGCGGAACGTACGGAGAAGCAGAGAAGCGCAGAAGACGAGAAGGGGGATGGGTTCGATGCCGGTGGCGATCATCACGGGGGCGTCGAAGGGGCTGGGCCGCGCGCTGGCGGCGGCGCTGGCCGGGCGCGGCTGGGATCTGGTGCTGGACGCCAGGTCGGCGGGGCCGCTGCGGGAGGCCGCCGCGGCGCTGGAGAAGGAGGAGCAGGCGGCAGCAGGCGGCGGCCGGGTGGTGGCGCTGCCCGGGGACGTCACGGACGCGCGGCACCGGGCCGATCTGGTGGCCGCCGCGCGCGGGCTCGGCGGTCTCGATCTGCTGGTGAACAACGCGAGCGCGCTGGGCGCCGAGCCGCTGGTCTCCCTGGAGTCGCATCCGCTGGACGGGCTGCGGGCGGCGCTGGAGACGAATGTGGTGGCGGCGCTGGGGCTGGTGCAGCAGGCGCTGCCGCTGTTGCGGGCCGCGCCGGGGGGCGGTGCGGTGATCGGCGTGAGTTCGGACGCGGCGGTCGAGGCGTACGGGACGTGGGGCGGGTACGGCGCGTCGAAGGCGGCGCTGGAGCAGTTGTCCGCGGTGCTCGCGGTGGAGGAGGAGGCGCTGCGCGTCTGGTGGGTCGATCCCGGCGACATGCGCACCGATCTGTACGCGGCGGCGGAGCCCGGCGAGGACCTCGCGGGGCGGGCGCTGCCGGAGGAGGTGGCGCCGGCCTTCCTGCGGCTGCTGGACGAGCGTCCGGGGAGCGGGCGGTACGAGGCCGCGGCGCTGCTCGCCGCCGGGCCGGCCGGGGACGGGCGCGGGGGCCGGCGGTGAAGGCGGGGGGACTGCGGGACGTACTGCGGGTGCCCGAGGAGCTGTCGGCGCGGGTTCCGGCCGAGCAGCGCGGGCCGGGGCTGCGCCGGGACGACGTACGGCTGCTGGTGAGCGGCGTGGGCGGGGTCTCGCACCGCGCCTTCCGCGAGCTGCCGGAGCTGCTGCGGGCCGGGGACGTGCTGGTGGTGAACACCTCGCGGACACTGCCCGCCGCGGTGGACGGGCGGCTCGGCGCGGAGCCGGTGGTGGTGCACTTCTCGACGCGGGCGGACGACGGCCGCTGGTCGGTGGAGGTGCGCCGGCCCGACGGGCGCGGCACGACGGGGCGGCGGACGGGCGATCTGACGTGGGCGGTGGTGACGCTGCCGGGCGGGCTGCGGCTCGTACTGGAGGGGCCGGTGGATCCGGCGGGCGACCGGCTGTGGTGGGCGCGGCCGTCCGCGGAGGCGGAGCCGGTGCTGCACCGGCACGGCCGGCCGATCCGCTACGGCTATACGGAACGGGATCAGCCGCTCTCCGCGTACCAGAGCGTCTTCGCGGTGCCCGACGCCGACGGCTTCGGGTCGGCGGAGATGCCGAGCGCGGCCCGCCCGTTCACCGAGCGTCTGGTGGCGCGGCTGGTGAGCCGCGGCGTGCAGATCGCGCCGGTGTCGCTGCATACGGGCGTGGCGTCGGCGGAGGCGCACGAGCCGCCGTATCCGGAGCGGTTCGCGGTGCCGCCGTCGACGGCGTGGCTGGTGAACGCGGCGCGGGCGGGCGGCGGGCGGATCGTGGCGGTGGGCACGACGGTGGTACGGGCGCTGGAGACGGCGGCCGGTCCGGCTGGTCCGGCTGATCCGGTCGGGTCCGGCGGCGTGGTGCGGGCCGCGGCGGGGTGGACGGATCTCGTCGTGACGCCGGAGCGCGGAGTGCGGGCGGTGGACGGGCTGTTGACGGGGCTGCATGAACCGGAGGCGTCGCATCTGCTGATGCTGGAGGCGCTGGCGGGCCAGGAATTGCTTTGCAGTAGCTATGCCGAAGCTATCGAACAAGGCTATCTATGGCATGAGTTCGGAGATATCCAGCTGATCCTGCCCCATTGATGATCAGCCTTTCGGGGATCAGACTCTGGGTCATGCCTACACCGACGAGGAATTGGACCCCGACGCACGGCGACCCCTACCGGACGGTGCCCTACCGGCCGGCCCGGATGCCCGCCGCCGAGTCCCTCGCCCGCGCCGCCGAGCTGCGGGAGCGGATGGACGAGCGGCGGACCGTACGGCAGTTCTCGCCCGACGCGGTGCCGGAGCAGGTGGTGAAGGACGCCATCGCCTGCGCGGCCACCGCGCCGTCCGGCGCGCATCAGCAGCCCTGGACCTTCGTCCTGGTGAAGAACGCCGAGGTGCGGCGGAGCATCCGGCAGGCCGCGGAGGCCGAGGAGCACCTCTCCTATGAGGGGCGGCTGGGCCAGGAGTGGCTGACGGCGCTGCGCCCGCTGGGCACGGACGAGGTGAAACCGCACCTCACGGACGCCCCGGCGCTGATCGTCGTGTTCCAGCAGCGGTACTGGCTGGGGCCGGACGGAGCCAAGCGCAAGCACTATTACGTGGACGAGTCGGTCGGCATCGCGGTCGGGATGCTGCTCTCCGCGCTGCACCTGTCGGGGCTGGCGGCGCTGGTGCACACGCCGAGCCCGATGCGGTTCCTGGGCGAGGTGCTGGGCCGCCCGGTGAACGAGAAGGCGTTCGCGGTGATCCCCGTCGGCTATCCGGCGGCGGACTGCGAGGTGCCCGACCTGGTCCGCAAGTCCCTGGACCAGGTGATGGTCGAGATCTGAGGATCCCCCTCCCGCGGCACACGCTCCGCGGTCACGCGGGCACACCGGGCGAGATCAGGGGGCGCCCGGTGTGAGCCCGCGCATAGGGCGCAGATCACTTACGAGCCGGAGTAGTGGATGCATAAGGGGGTTGCGAACGGGTATGCGGGGCGTTCGCACTGACCCGAACACCCCCGTGTTCCACGAAGTCGGGTAGTACGTCACACCTTTGCCACAGCTTTTTGCGGCCGCTAACAATTGCCGAGTCGCAGGGCGCCGTCGATCGAGAAGCGGCGTTCCCCGCGCCGATCCGGCCACTGCGACTCAAGCGATTGGAAGAGGTCACCCCCGCATGCCCGTCCCCACCATTCCTGGTTACAGCCGTCTCTCCAAGGTCCACAAGTTCTCCGTCGCCGGCATCGCCGCCGCCGGTGTCGCCGCCGTGACCTTCGCGGCTGTGCCCGGTTCGGCCGAGGCCAACGGCGACACGCAGTCGATCGCGGTCAAGCCCGTCGCTCAGGACTCCACCACCTTCGGCACCAAGATCCAGCAGGAAGCGCTGGTCAAGCAGTCCGGCTCGCTCGCCGCGCAGGCGAAGGACGAGGCCCGGGCGAAGGCGGCCGACGCCAAGAAGAAGGCGGAGGCCGACGCGAAGAAGACCGCCGCCGA
>NZ_JBHVHQ010000548.1:0-5826 GCF_042800135.1 Streptomyces sp. NPDC057654
GCGCGCCCGAGGCGGATCAGGTCCAGCCCCGTCGAGATCGCCTCGGCCCCGGACGCGCAGGCGCTGACCGGGGTGTGCGCGCCGCCGCGCGCCCCGAGTTCGATGCTGACCCAGGCGGCGGGCCCGTTCGCCATCAGCATCGGCACGGTGTGCGGGGACACCCGCCGCACGCCGCGGGTTTCGAGGATGTCGTCCTGGCCGAGCATGGTGAGGGCGCCGCCGGTGCCCGTGCCGATCACGACGGCCAGCCGCTCCGGATCGACGCCGGGCGCGCCCGCGTCGGCCCACGCCTCGCGGGCGGCGACGAGCGCGATCTGCTCGCAGCGGTCCATGCGGCGGGCCTGCACCCGGTCCAGGACCTCGCCCGGCTCGGCGTGGAGCCGGCCCGCGATCCGTACGGGCAGCTCGGCCGCCCACTCCTCCTCGATCGCGCGGATGCCGGAGCGACCGGCGAGCATCGCGGCCCAGGTCGACGCGGTGTCCCCGCCGAGCGGGGTGGTCGCCCCGAGCCCGGTGACCACCACCCCTTCGGCGTCGCCCGCGCCCATGCCCGTAACGCCGCTCGCGCCCGTAAGGCTGCCCGCGCCGATGCCCGTAACGCCGCTCGCGCCGGTGCTCGATGTCGTACGCACTGCACAACCCCCTTTGTAGTGGCATCACAACTCCTCGCGCATGCCGCAGCGCGAGGAGATCGCTTCACCGGCCACTGTGCCAGGGGGATTCCGGTTGTCCGGATGCCGTGATCCACGGACTCCGGCGCTGGTGATTTGTGGGAATCAGACAGCTTGCTTCACTTGGCGGCGGTCCGCACCCGTACGTGCATCCGCTCGCCCTGGGCCCCGAACAGCACGAGGAACTCGGTGGGCCGCTCCGCCGCGTTGCCGAAGCCGTGCGGGGTGCGGGTGTCGAACTCGGCCGCCTCGCCCGCGGCGAGCAGCAGTTCGTGCTCGCCCAGGGCGAGCCGCAGCCGGCCGGAGAGGACGTACAGCCACTCGTAGCCCTCGTGCGCCGACTGCTCGGGCCGCTCGTCGCGGCGGCCGGCCTCGGCGACGGGGAGGATCTGCTTGTAGGCGTGCAGACCTCCGAGATGCCGGGTCAGGGGGACCCAGGTCTTGCCGTGCCGGGTGAAGGGCCGCGGATGGACGCGCGGATCGCCGGTCGGTGGCGCCCCGACGAGGTCGTCGAGCGGGACGCCGTACGCCTTGGCCAGCGGCAGCAGCAGCTTCAGGGTCGGCTCGCGGCGGCCGGACTCCAGCCGCGAGAGCGTGCTCAGGGAGATGCCGGTCCGCTCGCCGAGCTGGGCCAGGGTGGTGCCGCGCGACTTCCGCAGCACGCGCAGCCGGGGCCCGACGGCGGCCAGCACCTCGGAGAAATCGTCGTCGCTCATAACGACATTTGCCGCAAGGGCGACGACTTCTGTCAAGCCGCGCCCGTGGTGACCGCGGCTCCTCGTCAGGAGGCGGCGGCCGCCCGGCGGCGGACGGTGCGCTCCAGGATGCCGAGCGTGGACTTGAGGGCGGACTCGGGGACCACGGGGAAGGTGACGCGCGCCCGCCACTCGTCACTGGTCTGGGACCAGTCGTAGTACGAGGTGACGAGGGTGCCGCCCTCGGCCGGCTCCAGGCGGTAGCCGTAGACGTGGCGGACGTGCGGCCGGATCTGCCCCTCGACGGTCCAGGCGATCTCCTCGTTCGGGACGAGGTCGGTGATGACGACCTCGACGTCGTACTTGCCGAGGGGCACGTCCCCGATCGCCTCCCGGTCCATGTGCACCAGGAACCGGTCGCCGGGCCGCTCGACGGGCTGCCCCTCGGCGTCGAGGAGCATGCCCGACGCGTCGATGTCCACGTGGCCCTTCGGGTCCGCGAGGACGGCGAAGACGGCTTCGGGGGAGGCGGGGATGAGGCGGGAGACCTCGATCCGGTCGGCGTCGCGGCCGGCGTTCCCTCCGTTCCGGCCGTTCTGGAGCCCCTCGCCCTCTGCGGGCGTCTCGGCCGTGTTGGTGAGGACCGCGCGGCCGAGGATGTGGCCGGCCATGGTGAAGCCGAGGACGGCCGGGGTGGCGTCGGCGGGGACGCCGATCCGCTCGGTGTCGAGGGCGTGGACCACGGTGACGTAGCGGTGCGGGCCGTGCCCGGCCGGCGGGGCGGCGCCGAGGAAGCGGGTCGCGCGGGCGTCGTTGGGCAGTTGGAAGGCGCCTTCCGGCAGGCCCGAGCCGGTGTCGTCGCCCGCCCCCTCGGGCAGTTCGGTGGCGTCGGCGGGGATGTCGGCGACCGCCCAGTGCCAGAACCCGGAGCCGGTGGGGGCGTCGGGGTCGTACACGGTGACGGCGTAGCTCTTGGTGCCTTCCGGAGCGCCGCTCCACGACAGCTGCGGGGAGACGTCCTTGCCGCCGGGTACGCCGGAGAGGCCGGAGAGCTGCTCGTCCGGCCAGGCGGCGCCGTCGGCGACGGTGCCGCTGGTGACGGTGAAGGAGGCCGCCTCGGGGAGGCGGGCGAAGGGGTCGTTGGCGCGCATGGCGATGTTCCTTTCGGGCCGTGCTGGGGCGGCAGGGGAGAGGCGTCAGGGAGTGCTGCGCCGTCTGTTGTCCGCCAATAGATCGACCATAACAGCAATAATCGATTATTCATCAAATCGTCTATGGTGGAGGCATGACTCAGACGACGCGCGGCGCCTCGGCCACGCCGGGGAAGAGACCAGGGAAGAGCCTGGGGAAGAATCCGGGGAAAAAGATGCTCTCCGAGCAGGTCTACGCGCATCTGCGCGACGCGATCATGCGCGGGAGGTACGCCCCCGGCGACGCCCTCAAGCCGCAGGACCTCGCCAAGGAGCAGGGCGTGAGCCTGGCCGTGGTGCGCGAGGCGCTCGTACGGGTGGCGGGTGAGGGCCTGGCCGACCGGCTGCCCAACCGCGGCTTCGCGGTGCCGGACTGTTCCGACCGCCGCTGGCAGGAGATCGCGGAGGCCCGCCGCACCGTCGAGCCCGTTGTGCTGCGGATGTCCGTCGAGCGCGGCGACATCGACTGGGAGGTGCGCGTACGGGCCGCCCATCACCGGCTGGCCCGCACCCCCGCATACGTGCCGGAGGAGGGCGAGTACTACAGCGGCGCGTGGTCCGAGGCGCACCGGGACTTCCACCGCGCGCTGCTGGAGGGGTGCGGCAACCCCGTACTGCTGGAGACCTTCGACCGGATGTGGACCGCGAGCGAACTGACGCGCCGCTGGTCGGCGCGGCGCACCCCCGGCCGGGACGGCGCCGAGGAGCACCGTCGGCTGGAGGCGGCGGCGCTGGCCCGCGACGCCGACGCGGCGGCCGAGGCGCTGGCCCGGCACCTCACCCTCACCGCGGCCGCGCTGACGGATGGTCAGGAGGGTGCCTGACCGGCACGGGGGTCAGCCCTGGGCGGTGGGGCGTACGGTGATGTCGCCCACGTCGACGCCGTCCGGCTGCTCGATGGCGAAGGCGATGGCGCGGGCCACCGCGTCCGGCGGCATGGCGATCTCCATCAGCTTGTCGGCCTGCTCCCTCAGCGCCGGGTCTATGCGCGACGTGAAGTCCGTACGGACCGCGCCCGGCGAGACGACGGTGACGCGCAGGCTGTCCCCGGCCTCCTGGCGCAGGCCCTCGGAGATGGTGCGCACGGCGTTCTTCGTCCCGGCGTACACGGACTGGAGCGGCACGATGCGCAGTCCGGCGGTGGACACGGTGTTGACGAAGTGTCCGAAGCCCTGCTCCCGGAAGACGGGGAGGGCCGCGGCGATCCCGTACAGGACGCCCTTGAGGTTGACGTCGATCATCTCCTCCCAGTCCTCGACGCGCAGGTCGTCCAGCGGGGAGAGCAGGCCGACTCCGGCGTTGCTGACGAGCGCGTCGAGCTTGCCGTAGCGGTCCCGCGCCAGCCGGACGAGACCGGCGAGGTCCTGCTGCCGCCTGGCGTCCGTACGGACCCAGGCCGCGTCGCCGCCGTCCTCCTTGATGCGGGAGATCAGCGCCTGCAACCGCTCCGGGCGGCGCGCGCCCAGGACGACCTTCGCGCCGCGCTCGGCGAGGAGCAGCGCGGTCGCCTCGCCGATGCCGCTGCTGGCGCCGGTGATCGCGATGACTTTGCCTTCGATTCCAGACATGGTCGACAGCCCTTTCGGGGGATCGGCGGGTTGGGGCGGGCGGGGCAGGGGAGACCCTGGCCTAAAGTGGAGGCGCCGCCGCTTAGTGCAGATTAAGCGGAGGTGCCTCCACTTAGCAACCGGGAGACGGAGAGGGAGTGCCGCTGATGGCCCGAGACGCAGGACGCCCACTGAGGGCCGACGCACAGCGCAACCGGGAGAAGATCCTGGCCGCCGCGGTGCGCGTCTTCACCGAGGAGGGGCTCGACGCGCACTTCGAGCGCATCGCCAAGGAAGCGGGCGTGGGCACCGGCACCCTCTACCGCAACTTCCCGAACCGCGAGGCCCTGGTCGAGGCGGCCTACCGCAACGAGGTGGCCCGGCTGTGCGACGCCGTGCCCGGCCTCCTCGCGGAGCTGCCGCCGCGCGAGGCCCTGCGCGCGTGGACGCACCGCTTCATCGACTACGCCACCGCCAAACTCGGCATGGCCGAGTCCCTGCGCGCCGTCGTCGCCACGGGAGCCAACCCCTACGGCGACAGCCGCGACATGATCCAGTCGGCCCTGCGGACCCTCATGGAGGCGGGCGCCGCCGCCGGTACGCTCCGCCCCGACATCCGCCCGCCCGACCTGTTCGCCGCCCTCGCCGGCATCGCCCTCACCTCGGCCGCACCCGAGCAGCGCGGACAGGCCGAACGCCTCATCGACATCACGCTGCGGGGGCTGGACCCCGCACCGCCGCCGCTGCTCCCCGAAGGCTGAGCGCGGTACGAGGGAAGCGCCAGAAAACGGCAGATAACGCCTGAGAATGGAAGGCGGCTAATCGGCGTCGGGGCCGGGCTTGCGCCCCCATGCCGAGATCATCGGGGACGTCGCCAGATCCAGGCCGCCCGCCGCGACGTTGGCGAGGTGCGTGTCGATCTCCGCCTCCGTCGCGAGGCCCTTGGCCGCCAACTGGCCGCGGATCTGCCGCACCGTGGCCGTCTCCAGCGCCGTGCAGGCCGGGCCCGTGACCGGGAAGTAGGCGTCCGCCCGTACGTCCGTGAGCCCGGCCTCGCGCAGCAGGCGCGGCAGTCGGCGGCCGTAGGAGAGGTCCGCGCCGCGCTCGGCGAGGAGTTCGCGGAAGCGGTGGCGGAGCCTGTTGGCCAGGCGCTGCTCCGGGCCGGACTCGTCGGGGCAGATGAGGGGCTGGAGCGCCGGGTCGGCGTCCTCCAGCAGCAGCCGTCCGCCGGGCCGCAGCGCACTGATCATCGCGCGCAGCGCGCGGTCCCGGTCGGCGACGTGGACGAGGACCAGACGGGCGTGGACCAGGTCGAAGGGCCCGGCCGGGGGCGGGTCGGCGGCGACGTCGTGCCGCCGGAGCTCGACCTGCGGCGCGGCCGCGGCCGCCGCCCACGACGTGTCGATGTCCGTCGCGAGTACGTACCCGGCGGCGCCCACGCGCTCGGCGAGCCCGCGCACCACCGACGTACCGCCGGCGCCCACCTCCCAGCAGCGCTGGCCCTCCGCGAGCCCCAGCTCGTCGATGTGCCGGAAGGTGGAGGCGTCGAAGAGGGCCCCGAGCGCGTCGAACCGCTCGCCCGCTTCGGACTGTCGGTTGTCCAGGAGGTAGCCGTCCTCGGCGTTTCGTCGCTTCATGCTCCGATCATGCCTCGGTGCGGAGCGCCGGTCCCGTCGCGGCAGCCTCTCCGGCCCGGCTGGGCGGCTCGGGGGCTGCCCGGGGG
>NZ_JBHVHQ010000549.1:0-5825 GCF_042800135.1 Streptomyces sp. NPDC057654
CCGTGGACGCCTGGCACACGCCCAGGCCGCCGCGGTGTTCAAGGCACGGCCCCACAGCCTCTCGCCCGTGTTGCGGTCCAGGCCGGCGATGCCGTCCGGCAGTGCCTTGACCACGGCCTTGTCGGTGAACCAGAGGCCGCGCACCATGGTGGGGTGCTCGCGTCCGGACTTCGTATAGGGCAGGGACCAGGGCACATGAGACTGCCGTTTGGCCTGGGAGCCCTGCTGCCCGGCCGGGGAGGACGGGCTGAGCAGCAGCCAGACGCCCGCGGCCACCGCCGTGGCCAGCACCACGCTCGCGGTGACCAGCATCGCGACCAGCCGGGTGCGGCCCGGTCGGGGGCCCGGCGGCGGGGGCTGGATGAGTATCGGTGCGTCCTGGGGCATGCTCATTTGAGGGTGCTCCTGACGTAGTCGGCCCACTGCGCCTCGAAGCCGGACTTGTCCAAGCCGGTGGCGGACTTGATCTGCTGGTCGAGTTTGCCGGGCGCGTCGTACTGCGCGACCGCGAACGCGAGCGCCTTCTTCGTGCCGTACTTCTCGGCGAGGAACTGCACCGCCAGGCGTCCCAGCTCGTAGTTGGCGGCCTGCTCGTCGGCGTTCTTGGTGTAGAACGCCATCGGGTCGGGGAGCCGGCCGTCGAAGGTGGCCCGGCGCAGGGCGCTGAGCCCTCCCCGGTCGTCCAGGCCACCGCCGGCCATGTACTCCGCGACCCCCTCGACGAGCCAGGTCTGCGGGCCGCCCAGGCCGCCGACCGAGCTGTGCCGTGTCATCGGTGTGAGGAGCGCGTGGGTCATCTCGTGTTTCCCGACCCGGGCGTTGGGCGTCTTCAGCACGACGCGCGCCCCGCCGTAGGGGAAGTCGGTGGAGGGGGAGGCGGTGAACATGCTCGCGGCGAATCCGTCCTCGCCGTTCCCGTCACCGCCCCGTCCGTACAGCTTCGCGAGGCGCTTGCTGTCCGGCTCGAAGACGACGGCGAATCCGCGGGCGGCGGGCGGAGAGCTGGGGGCGTCCGCCTTCCAGGCGGCCACCACGTCGCGGCCCGCCTTCTCCAGTTGCGGGGCCGCCGACCGGGCCGCGTCGGCGTGGGCGGCGTCGGTCATCAGCGTCACATGGCCGGTACGGGTGACCTGCAGGTCCCGGTACAGGTCCCAGGGGGCCGGGTAGGCCACTTCCGTGACGGGATCACCCGGGCCCCGCAGCTTGTACGGGGTGCCGGCGACGGCCGTGATCACCGGTTTCGCCTTGGAGTCCTTCTTGGTCACCGTCCAGCGGTACCCCTCCTTCACCTCCTGGGTGTCCACGCCGGCGATCTGGTGGGCGAAGGTCACATCGACCCGGGCCGTCACGCCGCCGAAACTGCTCTCCAGACGACCGGCCGTCTCGCTGATGCGGAAGCCGGCGGAATCGAACTTCACCTTTTTCAAGTTGCGGAATACGGTGCGCTGTTGGTGCTTTGCCTGGCCGGAGAAAGCGGCCAGGAAGCGGTCCTCGTCCCCGTCGCTCAGGGCATCCGACCTGTCCCTGACCAGATCCGCCAATGCATCCGTCGTGAGCGTCACCGTTTCATCCGACGGCTCTCCTTCCTTCCCCGCCGAGGTGTCGTTGCGCTGTAGCGCGAGCACGCCGACCGCGGTCAGCGCGACCACGGCAAGACCTGCGACCACTGCAATCGCGACGGTTAGTCTTCGACGCGCCGGGTCGGCGCCCGGCGTCTGACCGGTCATGATGCGTTCTTCTCCTATGCCTGTGGCAAGACAAGAGGAATCCCCCCTGCCGAATATGGTTCGGCGACCCCCGTCGCCCCGTTCTCTGCTGCACTCCACCGCCCGTCCCTATTGCGGCAGGAGACGGAACAGCGGCGAACAGCCTATGCGTCCCCGCCGACAGAGACGCCGCCGGCCATCGCGGGAGTACAAGCAACGCGTGCCGTACACGCCGGCGAGAGCGGTCCATGCTCCTGTGCACCATGTCCGTTTCGGTGCTGAGGAGTTCGGGAGGATGGCTGTCTGATGCGTCGGGCGGCGTCTTTCGGTGCGGACGTCCGCCGCGCTGTCGGGCCGGAACTCACCCGTCGGCTTGCCGCGATGTGCGCTGGGCAGTGGCCTGGCGGCTCACTCCGCGCGACGGTGAAGCGTGATTGCCCCCCATGTGACCGTCGGTACCGCGGTGGGGCCGTTCTGCTCATCCGCCGCGAGATGCCCGGGAAGTGAGCCGCCAACAGTCCCGCACAGGACCGGGCACCCGTCCCACGGGGGTACGGATGTGATGCGCAGGCAGTGCTCACCGCATCACTACCCGACAGGAGCCGCCAAGGGGCCAACGGCGGTCAGCCGCGGCCTCCAGAGGACGCCCGATGACTCGGATCCGCCAGTCAGAGACGTCAGGAGTCACTATTCAATGCCCTTTCATTCTCGATTCAAATGCCTTGTCTGAGATAGTATGCCATCTATACATCTCATGTATGAGGGCTTTTCGACAGGCCGGGCAATGACCATTGCGAGTGCAGGGGCGATGAGGGATTCATGGCGAAACTGTCCTACAAGGTGCCGAGTTCACTGAACAGGAGCTTCCTCGACCACGAGATCACACTGAGCAAGGGGGGCTGGGCGGCCAGGCCTTCCCCGATCAAGCAGCTGCTCTTCTTCGGCGGCGGCATCCTCGCCCTGCTGTGGTTCAGCACATCGACGTTCGTCGCGAGCTCGGGACCGGTGGCCATTACGTTCTTCGTCCTCTGGGGGCTGTCGGCGATCGTCTACTTCGGCGGGCTGATGAAGACGAAGGAACTGCGCATCATGCGCGTGCCGGCTTTCCTGGCCTACCTGCCGCCGAAGGCCCGCCATGTCCTCACTCGTCGCAGCTCGAACCCCACGGATTTCTACTCGATCGTCGGTATCGACGGAATCGACGAGAACGGGCTCATCCACTTCTCCGACGGCGGCGAAGGCCAGGTCTACCTGGTCGTCGGTTCGGCCAGCTACCTGCTCTTCGACGAGGACCGGGTCGGGATCCTCGATCGGGTCGACTTCTTCTGGCGCAAGGTCGAAACGGCCTGTGAACACAGCTTCATCACGACGAAGGAGCCGCAGCGGATCTACCACCAGGTGGCGAACCTGGAACGGCGCAACCAGACCCTGCAGGTCCGCGACCCCGATCTGATCGAGTTGCAGAACGAGCAATACGACATCCTCACCCAGCACGTGGGCGGGAAGTTCACCTCGATCCACCAGTACCTGCTGCTCAAGGGCAAGAACGCCGACGCACTGCGCAAGGGGCACCAGGTCCTCCAGGCCGAGGTCGGCGGCTCGACTCTGATGATCAAGGAAGCCACGATGCTCGACCGCGAGGAGGCCCTGCCGATGCTCCGGGTCTTCTATCAGGGCATCGACGACGAACTGCTCGATCTCAAGGCGCCACTGAACTGACCAGCGCCAGGCCGGCCACCACGACGAGGAAGAAACGAAGGACACCATGGCGCTGATGACGAAAGTGCGGGCACAGCTCGGCATCCCGGGAAAGAAGCCTGACGCGACGCATGCGACCGCGGAGCTTGTGGCTGATGATCCGCGCACAGACGGTGCTGACCGGGCTGAGGGCGTACAGGACGCCGCACCGACGGACAGCGCAGCCGATGAGACCGCCGAGCCGAAGAAGAACTGGTGGCAGCGCCGCCGGGAGGTGAAGCACCTCCAGGGCACATTCGACGCCTACCCTCACCTGCTCGCGCTGAAGCCGAAGGAGAAATACCTGTTCCGCTCCGACTACTTCGAGGTCGACGGCTCGGTCGCCTGCATGCTGGCGTACTTCCACGACGACGCCGCGCACGACAACTTCGCCGCCTTCTGGGGTATCGACCGGATCCCGGACGGCCTGGACGAGCGGGTCACCACCGTCGCGCTTGAGCAGGTCAGGCGGATGAGTGAGAAGTGGATCGACTCGTACACCAAGCAGTCGGAGAAGCTGGACCGACTGGATGCGAACGAGCAGGAGGAGACGGGCACGACCTCCTCCAGGCGCAAGGCAGCGAAGATCTCCGGTGACCTCGGGATCACGATCGGCGAGATCCAGGACGGCTCGAGCTACCTCTCGGTGCACAACCGGCTCTTTGTCAAGGCCCCCGATCTGGCGACACTGGATGACACGATCGACCGGGTCACGCGTCTGTACATCGACCGGTTCGGCACGCTGAAGGCTGCGCCCTACGCCGGCGAGCAGCGTCAGGAGCTCTCGGGCCTGTGGAAGAACAACGAGAAGAAGAAGGGCAAGGGCTTCCACTTCACCTCGACCGAGCTGGCCGGCTCGTACTCACTGGTGACCAATGGCCTCAACGACCGAGGCGGCGAGTACGTCGGCTACATGGTCGGCGACGTCAACAACAGCGCCGTGCTCATGGATGTCAACGCCTACAACCACCACGCGATCGTCGCCGACGCCACGCTCAGCGAGTACTTGGACCGCCAGCGGGTGGCCAACATGTGGTGCTCGAAGATCTCTCAGGCAGCGCTGCTGAACAACGGCCAGGTCGTCCACCTCATCCTCGACGGAGCGAACCTCGACAAGCTCGGCCCGAAGTTCGAGCGGCTCACCTCGCGCGTGGACCTGAATCAGGGTGACGTGAACATGTTCGAGATGTTCGGCGAGGAGGAGGACGAGCTGACGGTCTTCTCCGCCCAGATGGAGAAACTCAAGCTGATGTTCGAGCAGCTCTACGAGACCAGCGACGGAGCGATCGGCTCGATCATCCGCAGCGCCCTCGAAGACACCGCGACCGACTTCTACATCGAGCAGGGCATGTGGCGGCACAACGCCAAGGAGCAGCGTCACCGCCTGCGCGTGGTGAACATCCCGCACTCCCAGGTGCCGCGTCTTCAGATGTTCGTCTCCTACGTGGCAACCGCGCACAAGGCACTGCTGAACTCCAGCAAGACCGACCCGGACCAGCTGCGCGCCTACAACGTGCTCAGGGGCATCGCCAACGCGATGCTGAGCACCAACGGCGACCTGTTCAACAACCACACGGCCTCGGCCGTGGACGGGGTCCGGGACTCGCCGCGCGTCGTCTACGACTTTTCGCGGCTCATGCGCCGCGGCAAGGGCGTGGCGATGGCGCAGCTGGTGAACATCATCGGCTTCGCCGTCGGCAAACTGGGGCTCGGCGACACGTTGATCATCCACGGGGCCGAGCACATCGACGACCGGGTGAAGAAGTACGTCAAGGACCAGTTCGACCACATGCACGAGCGCGGCGGCCGAGTGGTCTACAGCTACAACGACGTCGACAAGATGCTGGCCGACAGCGACTTCAACAAGTTCGACGCCGCGGACTACACGCTCTTCGGCCCGATGCGCGACGGCACGGTGGCGGAGTACCAGAAGCAACTGCATCAGCGGATTCCGCCGGATCTCGCCCAGCTCATCACGACCAAGGGCGAGAACCTCACGTATCTGCGCCGGGGTGTCTCCAACGTGGTCTTCCACCTGGACCTGGCGCTGGGGATCAACCCCTACCGCGAAGCCCAGCGCAGGCAGGTCCGCCTGGAGGCGGCCAGGGCCGACGAGGCGGCACGGATAGACGCGGTCATGCACGACAAGCCCGCACCGGGTGCAAACCTCACCAGCATCCGGAAACACGGCGAAAGCGGCGACGGCGAGGCCGACGCGGACCCAAGCGACAAGGGCAAGCCCCGCGACAGCAAGAACAACCCGCGGCAGCCGGAGGACGGCGCAGAGCGTCCAGCGCGGAAGGCCAAGCCGAAGAAACTGGTCAAGGCATGAGCGGGGTCAGAACTGATACGAGGGCGAGGAGCAGAGAAGAGACGATGAAC
>NZ_JBHVHQ010000550.1:0-5814 GCF_042800135.1 Streptomyces sp. NPDC057654
GCACCCCCGTGCGCCGTCCCCCGCGGGCGACCTGTTCTCGCTGGGGGCGGCCCTGAACGCCGCGGGGGCGGGCAGGAGCCCGTTCGCCGCGGCCGACGAGCACGCCGTCGAGACGGCGCTGCGCGAGACGGCCCCCGAGCGGCCGGAACGGGCGGGGGCGCTCGCCGCGCTGATCCTCCAGCTGCTGGAGAAGGACCCGGCCCGGCGCGCGTCGGCGGAGACCGCCCGGCTCGAACTGGAAGGAGTACGAGCCGAGTTGACGCGAAGCGTCGCGAGGCCCGAGGACACGGGGACAGGTGGCCCGGTAGCCCCTCCACCGCCGGGCGACGCGGCGGGGCCGCAGCCGGACGGGGGCTCGGGGTCCAAGAAACGACGCGTCCGATGGCTTACAGCGATCATCGCGGCCGCGGCGGTGATCGTGCTGGGCGGCGTCGCCGCGGCGCTGGTCCTCATCACCGACGACGGCGGGGACGACCGCTCGGCGCACAAGCCGCCCACCACCTCGGCCTCCGCCTCCCCCACCCCTTCCCGGAGCCAAGGCTCGGGGTCGGCCTTCCCGTACGGACAGCAGGCAGGTCTGAGCAAGGCGCTCGTAACCGGTGACTGCGTCAACGCGGTCTGGCCCGAGGAGCCTCTGACGTCGGTGCCCAACCTGGGGCCGGCGGACTGCGCGACGGGGAGCAACACCAATGCCCAGGTGATCGCCACGATGTACTATCCGAGCGCCGAGGACGCCCGCCGGAACGCGTCGCAGGACTGCGCCAAGCAGATGAAGGACCTGGTGGGGGAACTACCCGACGCCGGAAGCTACGCGCTCGTACCGACCGACGAAGGCTTCGCGCGGACCGATGGCTCCGCGGCGTGCCTGGCGGCCGCCAAGCACGGCTCGTTCGGCGGCGAGGTCGGCCCCTTCCGCGACGACGGCTCCCAGCTGAATCCGGCTCAGGCGGCGATCGGGGACTGCTGGAACAGCAAGCAGGTCAAGGACGCCTTCGACTTCCGCCTGGCCTCCTGCGAGCGGTCCCACACCGATCAGGTCGTGGGGTTCGTACAGGCGCCGTCCGGCATGTCGTACGACAAGGCCGTCAAGACGATGGGGGAGCTGTGCGGCAACCGCTTCACGTCGCAGTGGGCCACGGGCTCCGACCGGCAGATCTGGGGGAACCTCGACTCGCCCAGCCGGTGGAATCAAGGCTTCCGCTACATCGTCTGCACCGTTTCCCTGCCGGACCGTGAAGCGACGTCCGAGCGCATGGAACCGGAAGCGCCCGACAGCACGCCCACGACGGCCACGCCATGATCAGGAACGGTCCGAAGAACCCCGGCGACACGGCGGCGCCCGGACAGGGGGAGGCCGCGCACAACGAGGCCACGCGGCTGCTGAGCGTGGGCACGTACTTCTCCCCCGAATTCCGGCGTCGCGTCATCGAGGAACTGATCGAGCACGAGGAGCGCCCCGTGGCCACCACACCGACAGCGACGCCGCCCGATACCCGGAGCAAGTCGCGCATCGGTTCCCGGTTCAGCTGGACCGCGGTGTCCGGCTCCCGTCGCGCGACACCCGCCGTCAAGCGGAGCCGGGGCCGTCACGACCGCGTGGCGGCCCCGCAGCCCTCCCCGTCGGCCTCCTTCATCCGGGCGGTCATCGACGTGCTCCGGTCGTACGGATCCACCTCGGAGCCGCCCACGGCGGTCCGCCCGCCGCCGAACGCCGGGTTGAAGTAGCCGGTGTAGGTGTCACAGCCGCCGTTGGTGGTGTCGGACCGGTAGGAGAGGAGGGAGAACGTGCCCGGTTCAGTGTGCACCTTCGCCGGGTCGTCCCAGCTCATCACCGTTTCCCGGCGCACGATGGTACGTACGATGTCCTCGCCGCCGCCCGCACCGGCGCGGGTGACGGGATAGACGTACGTGACATCGGCCGTCACTTCGAGCGCGCCGCGCTTGCCCTCATGGAACGTGATCCGCCCCCGCGTCTTGACCACGTCCCCCACCAGCCGCGCCTTCGACGTGTCGAAGCGGCTGAACAGCATCAGCGGGTCGTTCTTCCGACTGGGCTTGTCGAACGCGGTCAGCAGGTCATGCTGGACGTCGTCCTGACGAGGGTTGATCAACTCGATCGCCTTTTCGGGCCGTTCACCGCGCAGCACGCCGGGATCGAGACTGGAGGCGACGAGAAAGTCCCGCGACCGGTCCAGCGCCTTCGCGACCTCGTCGCGGTCCATCCAGCCGATCGCCCGCGCGTCCGGCACAGTGATCCCCGCCGCGCCGTCGCCCCACCGCGCGGCCGGCGACCCCCTGAACGGCTCTTTCAGCGTGGGGCGTTGGGCCGCCACGGCCGCCGGCGGCCCGTCCGGCTGCTCGGACTCCGCGGCCAGCGGCGTCCCGTCGTCGCCCCCGAACCACCCCATCAGTTTGCCCGGAATCAGGGCCACCACGAGCAGCACACCCGCGGCGAGCAGCCCGGCCATGTACCAGCCCTTGCCCCGACGCTTCCGGGGCGGCTCGTACGTCCGCCACCCCGGCGGCCTGCCGGACTCGCCCCGCGGCGGCCTCGCGGCGCTCCGGGCCCGTGCCGACGGTTCCTCGGGCGCACCCGGAACCCCGGCCTCCGACTCCCGGAGGAAGCGCTCCCACTCCTTGTCCGAAATGGACCTGTCCTTGCCCACGCCGCGACCCCGCCCCTCTTCATGACCCGGCCCTCCCCAGGACCGTCCGACTCCGAGAAATCATCACACAGCCCACTGACAGACAGCCGTCCGACCGGTCGCCACCTGGCACGCAGCCGCCTCGGAGATACGCGCCTAATGCCTCTCCCGGGGCGGATCGGCTTCGGGTCCGACGGTGATGTCGCCGTGAACGGTTCCGGCCTGGATGACGCCGCCCGTCCGCGCCTGTCCCGAGACCTCGTTGCGCACCTCGTCGCGTACGCCGCTACGTACCTCGTTCCGCGCGACGGGCCCGGCGGGCGGATGCCAGAGAGGGCCCGCGAAGCGGGACAAGGCGGCTGCGAGGTCCGCGGGAACCGACGGCACGACGGAGAGCAGGAGGACGGTGTACCAGCCGTCGCTGCCGCGGAAGTACGGTACGGGCACGCGCGCGCCGGGCCGGAGGCGCACGTGGACGGCGTAGACCTTGGTGTCCCGCTTCCGCTGGACGCACTTGCGTACGGCCACCGCCTGCACCGCCGCCCAGGCCAGCTGGTCGCGGCGGCGGCCCATCCGGAAGGCGAGGTGCTCGCGCGTCAGGGCCAGCTCGTGCCGCTGCGGCCGCAGCAGACCCAGCAGCGTGACCAGCACGCCGTACAAGGGCCAGAAGAGCAGGACGACGAGCACTCCCCGCCATTCGCCCTGCACGGCCTGGCGGATGACCACCAGGAGCATGAAGAGGGTGATCAGCGGCCAATGGGTGAGGGCGATCCGGCGCTGTCTGCTGCTGACCCGGAAGCCGTGCTCGTCGTCCTCGTGGACGGTCCAGCCCCGGCGTTCCGCCAACGGCTTCAGCTCGGCCTCGGCGATCTCGTCACGGAAGCTGCGCGGGGGCGCGGGAACGGGCGCGGGAACGGGGGTCCGTTCGACGGGCGGCTGTGGCGCAGCGCTCATTCCGGGCGACGGGGCCGGAATCGAAGGGGCCGCGGGCGCGCGAAGTCCCCCGACCGCCAGGTGTTCCTGGAGCCGGAGGTGCCGGAATCGGTAGACGCCGCCGCTGCGCTGGAGCAAGCCGCCGTGGTGGGCGTCGCGCAGGAACTCCATCAGCGACCACGGCACCCGCCCGGCTGTCGCCAGCCACCCCTTGGCCAGCAGCCAGCGGCTCCACGGGCTCATCAGCAGCATCATCGCCGAGGCCCCGACCCATCCGGCGATGCCCGGTTCCAGCACCTTGTCGTACGGCCCGTACCAGCCCAGCACGACGCCCTGCCCGGCCCCGATCAGCACGGCGACCGTGCAGACGGACAGCAGTACGGCCTTGCGCTCGCTCAGCAGCAGTTCGTCCGGTGTGCTCGCCTCCTCGGCGTCGGTGGGCGCGGCGATCGCCACCATGAACACCGGGGCCAGCAGCGTGCTGCACGCGATCATCACCAGATACGGGCGGGCGTCCGAGGCGTCCATGAAGATCAAGCCGAACCCCACGGTCGGAAGGACGACGACCGCCGCGGCCTTGGCGGACCGCCCGAAGGACGCGCCCCGCCCGGCGGAGCGCAGGGCCGCGCCGATACGGAAGGGGTTGGCGCGTCTGCGCGGCTCGCCCCGCCGGTAGCCGAACCACATCTCGACGGCCAGCCACACCACCGATCCGTGCAGCAGGCCTCCGGCCAGGGCGAGTTCGTTGCCCAGCCCCGTCTCGTACGCGCGTGTCGGCCGGAAGCCGTCGGCGGCGGTGGCCAGCCAGGACAGCGCGAAGCACGCCGCGAGCAGGGTCGGGATGGCGAGCGTCCGTACCAGCGCCGTGCGGTGCAGCCGCCACCAGGCCAGCTCGGCCGTCCGGCCGCGGTCGAGATGCCGGGCGAGGTACGCGAGCCAGTGCCGGGCGCGGACCGGACTCCACTGTCCCGGAGCGTGCAGCCGGTCCGGGTCGTGCGGATGCTCCGTGAAGACCGCCGGAAAGATCACCTCCAGCAGACGCTCCTCGACCGCCTCACGCGAGGAGAAACGCGGGTGCGTCAGTTCCAGCGGGTCGGCGGGCGGCATCCGGTAGCCGCGGCGGGCCAGCCAGATCATCAGCGGACTCGACAGCGCCTGCGCGACCGGCCCCGCCGCCCCCTCCGGCTCGCGGTCCACCGCGTCGAACAGCAGCTTCCAGCGCCTGCGAACGGACGGGTCGGCGGACCGCAGCAGATACGCGGTGGCCTCCGGCAAGCCGACCGGCTGCGCCTCGATCACGGCGGCCCGCGCGATGTGCCGCCCCGCGGCCCGTTGCCTGCGGTACTCCTCGCCGCGCGAGGCGAGGATGAGCAAGTCCCGCTCCCCCAGGGCCCGGTCGAGCTCCTGGAGGACCAGGGCCTGCCGGTGTTCGGGAAGCTCGTCGAGCCCGTCGAGTACCGGCAGAACCCGCCGGTCCTGGATCAGCCGTACGGCGGGGCGCCTGCCGTCCACGCGCGGCAGGCCGGGGTACTCCTCGGTGACGCGCCGTGCCAGCCATTCGCGGAAATGCTCGCTGTGCGGGTCCCACGACTCCAAGGTCAGGACGACCGGGGCGACCGTGGACACGGGTCGGACCGCAACCGGGGCGCCGCCGCCCGTTTCCGCGCCTCGCGGCGTCAGGCACCGCTCCGCGAACTCCAGGGCGAGCATCGCCGCGAGCGTCGACTTGCCCGCCCCCGGCCCGCCGAGCACCACGAGGTGGCGCGGGCGGAGCGCGAGGAACGCGTCCGCCACCATCGCCAGTCGGTCCCCGCCCGCGCCTACGTCGGTACCGGCCTCCCTCAGCGCCGGCCAGTCGGCCTGCCACCGCACCGGGAGGGGATCGCCCGCCGCCACGTCACGGGCCGTCATCTCCGCCGCCCACTGCGCCCGGACGCTGCGCGCCAGTGCCTGCACGGCCCGCTCGACGGGGTCCGCGGCCGGTGGCAGGTGGAGGTTGACGTCGCCGCGCACCTGACCGATCTGGATCACATAATCGGCCGTGCCCTGCATGACGTTGTGCGAGCCCAACTCCCATTCCATGCAGGCATTGTGGGCCACACCAGGGCTGCTTCTGCCCGATCTCCTCAACTTGCCCCGGTGGCGTTCACAACCCGTGAAGCCCACCGGTGAAGCGCATCGGCGGTGGGTACCGACTCGCACAACGGGCCTGGCGCCGCACGGCAGAGGTGCCGTG
>NZ_JBHVHQ010000551.1:0-5800 GCF_042800135.1 Streptomyces sp. NPDC057654
GTACGGCGTCCGCGCTGTCGCCCGCCGTCGGCGGGCAGGTCGCCAGCACGAGGCGGGGTGCGGGTTCACCCGCGTCGGTCCGCGCCGCGAGTGCGGCGAGGTCGTCGGCGGTACGGACCGGGGCGTCCTGCCACCAGGGAGCCTCCGCTCCGAGGGCGGTCCAGCCGGCGGTGTCCGCGGCCGCCGCGTCGGACCGCGGCGGCACCGCGTGCCATTCGGGGCGGAACAGTTCCTCATGGTGGCCGCTGCGGGCGGCCTTGACCTGGTCGGCGGATACGGGCCGCAGGACCAGGGAGTCGGCGGTCAGGACGGGGCGTCCGGTGGTGTCGGCGGCCGTCACGGCGACGGTGTCGCGGCCGGCCGGGGCCAGCCGGAGCCGGAGGGTGTGCGCGCCCGTGGCGTGCAGGCGCACTCCGTTCCAGGAGAACGGCAGCCAGCCCTTGGCGGGCCCTTCGAGCACGTCGAAGACGAGCGAGTGGAGGGCCGCGTCGAGGAGCGCGGGGTGCAGTCCGAACCGTCCCGCGTCCGGCTGCTGCGCGGCGGGCAGGCTCGCCTCGGCGAACACCTCGTCGCCGCGCCGCCAGGCGGCGCGCAGCCCCTGGAACGCGGGCCCGTAGGCGAACCCGCCCTCGGCGAACCGTGCGTAGAGGCCGTCCACGTCCAGCGGCACGGCGTCGGCCGGGGGCCAGAGCGCGAAGTCCTCGGCGCCGTTCCTCTCATCTGCCTCATCTGCTGCCGCCTGGTCGGCTTCGGTCAGCAGGCCGCCGGCGTGGCGGGTCCACGGGTCGTCGGGCTGGGCGTCGTCGGGCCGGGCGTGAATGGTGATCGGGCGGGTTCCGGAGCCGTCGGGCGGGCCGACGGCGAGTTGCAGCGCGATGGCGCCGGACTCGGGGAGCAGCAGCGGCGCTTCGAGGGTGAGTTCCTCCACGGCGGCGCAGCCGGACTGGTCGGCGGCGTGGACGGCGAGTTCGAGGAAGGCGGTGGCGGGGAAGAGGACGCCTTCGTACACGCCGTGGTCGGCGAGCCAGGGATGGCTGCGGACGGAGAGCCTGGTGGTGAACAGGGAGGCGCCGGTGTCGGCGAGCCGGCAGGCCGCGCCGAGCAGCGGGTGTTCGGCGGGGTTCAGGCCGGCGGCGGGCAGGTCGGCGGTCGCGGCCGTGGCGGCGAGCCAGTAGGGCAGGCGCTGGAAGGCGTAGGTGGGCAGCGCGGTGGGGCGGGCGCCGCTGCCCGCGTAGACGGCGGGCCAGTCGACGGCGGCGCCGTGGACGTGCAGCCGGGCGAGGGCGGTGGTGAGCGCGGCGGGTTCGGGACGGTCCTTGCGGAGCAGCGGCACCAGCACCGCGCCGTCGGACGCGTCGGTGAGGCAGTCCTGGCCCATGCCGCTCAGCGCGCCGTCGGGGCCGAATTCCAGATAGGTCGTGACGCCTTGGCGCTCCAGGCAGCGCATGCCGTCGAGGAACCGGACGGTGCCGCGTACGTGGTCGGACCAGTACTGCGGGGAGGCGAGCTGTTCGTCGGTGGCGGTGGTTCCGGTGAGGTCGGAGACGATGGGGACGGCCGGTCGCCCGTACGCGATCCGCGCGGCGGTCGCGCGGAACTCGGCGAGCATCGGTTCCATGCGCGGGGAATGGAAGGCGTGGCTGACGCGCAGCCGCCTCGTCTTGTGGCCGAGCGCTTCCGCCTGGGCGGCGATGTCCATGACGGTCCGTTCGTCACCTGAAATCACCGTGGAGGAAGGCCCGTTGACGGCGGCGATGCTGACGTCGCCCTCCCGGCCGGCGAGCAGCGGCAGCAGTTCCGTCTCGGGGACGGTGAGGGAGACCATCGCGCCGCCGGGCGGCAGCGCGTCCATCAGCCGGCCTCGGGCGGCTACGAGCGCGGCGGCGTCGGGCAGCGTGAGGACCCCGGCGACGTGGGCTGCGGCCAGTTCGCCGACGGAGTGGCCGAGGAGGTGGTCGGGGGTGATGCCCCAGTGCTCGACCAGCCGGTAGAGGGCGACGCCGAGCGCGAAGAGGGCGGGCTGGGTGTAGGCGGTGCGGTGCAGCAGCCCGGTGTCGGGGTCGGTCGGAGCGGAGCCCGCGCCATCGGGGCCGGCCGGGGCGGCGTTGATCACGTCGCGGAGCGGGCGGTCGAGCAGCGGGTCGAGTTCCGCGCAGACCGCGTCGAAGGCGTCGGCGAAGACCGGGTGCGCCGCGTACAGCCCGGCGCCCATGCCGGTGCGCTGGCTGCCCTGGCCGGGGAAGAGGAAGGCGGTCTTGCCCGCGCCGCCGGTGACGCCCCGTACCAGGTCGGGTGAGGGTTCGTCGGCGGCGAGGGCGGTAAGGGCGGCGAGCAGGGCGGGCCGGCTGTCGCCGGTGAGGACCGCGCGGTGCTCGAAGGCGCTGCGGTGGGCGGCGAGGGAGTAGCCGAGGTCGGCGGGGGCGGCGGGGTGGGTGCGGGTGTGCTGGAGCAGCCGTTCGGCCTGGGACGTGAGGGCTTCGGCGCTGCGGCCGGACAGCAGCCAGGGGAGGACGGCGCGCTGCGCGTCCGGGTCGTCGATCGCGGGAGTGGGAGCGGCAGCCTCCGCCTTCGGGTCCGGTTCCGGTTCCGGAACGTGTTCCAGGATGGTGTGCGCGTTGGTGCCGCTGACGCCGAAGGAGGAGACGCCCGCCCGGCGCGGGCGGCCGGTCTCCGGCCACGCCGTGCGTTCGGTCAGCAGGTGTACGGACCCGGCCGACCAGTCCACGTAGGGCGTCGGCTCGTCGACGTGCAGGGTGTGCGGCAGCTCGCCGTGCCGCATGGCGAGCACCATCTTCATGATGCCCGCGACCCCGGCTGCCGCCTGGCTGTGACCGATGTTGGATTTCAGCGAACCGAGCAGCAACGGCCTGTCCACAGAACGGTTCTGACCGTATGTCGCCAGGAGCGCCTGTGCCTCGATGGGGTCGCCGAGCTTGGTGCCCGTGCCGTGCGCCTCGACGGCGTCCACGTCGGCGGCGGACAGCCCCGAGGAGGCCAGGGCCTGGCGGATCACCCGCTGCTGGGAGGGGCCGTTGGGCGCGGTGAGGCCGTTGCTGGCGCCGTCCTGGTTGACGGCGGAGCCGCGTACCAGAGCGAGCACGGGGTGGCCGTTGCGGCGGGCGTCGGAGAGCCGTTCCAGGACCAGTAGTCCGGCGCCCTCGGACCAGGAGGTGCCGTCGGCGGCGGCCGCGAAGGGCTTGCAGCGCCCGTCGGCGGCGAGCACCCGCTGCCTGCTGAACTCGACGAACGCGCCGGGCGTGGACATCACGGTCACGCCCCCGGCCAGCGCCAGCCCGCACTCGCCGGTGCGCAGGGCCTGCGCGGCGAGGTGGACCGCGACCAGCGACGACGAGCACGCCGTGTCGACGGTGACGGCGGGGCCTTCGAGGCCGAGGCTGTAGGAGATGCGGCCGGAGGCCACGCTCCCGGCGCTGCCGATGCCGAGGTAGCCCTCGGACTCCTCGGAGGGGTCGGCGACCCGCGAGCCGTAGTCGTGGTGGCTGCATCCGACGAAGACGCCGCTCGCGCTGCCCTTGAGGGCCAGCGGGTCGATGCCCGCGCGTTCGACGGCCTCCCAGGAGAGTTCCAGGAGCAGCCGCTGCTGCGGGTCGATGGTCAGGGCCTCGCGCGGGGAGATCCCGAAGAACGCGGGGTCGAAGTGGTCGGCGTCGTGCAGGAAGCCGCCTTCTCGCGCGTAGGTGCTGCCGACCCGGTCCGGGTCGGGGTCGTAGAGCCCTTCGAGGTCCCAGCCCCGGCCGGTGGGGAAGCCGGTGATGGCGTCCCCGCCGGAGGCGAGGAGCGTCCACAGCTCCTCGGGGGTGGTGACGCCGCCGGGGAAGCGGCAGCTCATCGCGACGACGGCGATCGGGTCGTCTTCGGTCGCCTTCTCGGTGCCTTCCGATACTGCGGCGGTTTGCTGGTGGGGCTCGGGAGCGGCGTGGGCTCCGAGCAGTTCGGTGCGCAGGTGTCCGGCCAGTACGGTCGCGGTCGGGTAGTCGAAGGCCAGGGTGACCGAGAGGCGCAGCCCGGTGGCCTCGGCGAGGCGGTTGCGCAGATCGACGGCGGTCAGCGAGTCGAAGCCGATGTCCTTGAAGGCCCGGTCCGGGTCGACGGCCTCGGGGCCGGGGTGGCCGAGCACGTCGGCGACTTCGGTCCGTACGAGGTCGAGGAGGGCGCGGTCGCGGTCGGCGGCGGGCAGCTCGGCGAGCCGTCGGGCCTGCGAGTCCGTCCCCCGGTCCCCGCCGCCGGACGGCCGCGCGTCGCCCATCACCCTTTGTACGGGCGGGAGTTCGCTGATGGCGGGGCTCGGGCGCAGGGCGGTGAAGGCCCGTACGAAGCGGTCCCAGGCGAATTCGGCGATGAGGACGCGGGTGTCGTCGTGGTCCAGGGCCTGCTGGAGGGCGGCGGTGGCGAGTTCGGGGTCCATGGCGGGCAGTCCGTTGCGTACGAGCCGCTCGCCGACGGCTCCGGCGGCGAGGCTGTCCCCGGCCCACAGGCCCCAGGCGACGGAGGTGCCGGGCAGGCCCCGGTCGCGGCGCTGCTGGGCGAGGGCGTCGAGGTAGGCGTTGGCCGCGGCGTAGCTGCCCTGGCCGGTGCCGCCGAGCGTCCCGGCGAGGGAGGAGAACAGCACGAACGCGGTCAGGTCCAGGTCGCGGGTGAGTTCGTCGAGGTGGCGGGCGGCGTCCAGCTTGGGGCGCAGGACGCCGGCGGCCCGCTCGGGTGTGATCGAGTCGATGACGCCGTCGTCCAGGACGCCCGCCGCGTGGACGACGGCGCGCAGGGGCTGCCCGTCCGGGACGGCGGCCAGGAGTTCCGTCAGGGCGTCCCGGTCGGCGGCGTCGCAGGCGGCTACCGTCACGTCGGCGCCGAGCTGTTCCAGTTCGGCGAGGAGCGTGTCGACGCCGGGGGTGTCGGCGCCGCGGCGGCTGGTGAGCAGGAGGTGTTCGGCGCCGCCGCGGGCGAGGTGGCGCGCGACCTGGGCGCCGAGGCCGCGGGTGCCGCCGGTGATGAGTGTCGTCCCGTCAGGCGTCCACGTACGGGCGGGGGTTGTGTCGCCGAGTGCGGCGGTGGCGAGCCGTCGGCCGAACACTCCGGAGGCGCGGAGCGCGAGCTGGTCCTCGCCGTCGATGCCGCTCGTGGTTCCGTTTTCGCCGCCGGTCCCGATTCCCGCGAGCGCTTCGGCCAGCCGGGTCAGGGCCCGGTCGTCGAGGTGCTCGGGGAGGTCGATCAGCCCGGCCCAGCGCTGCGGGTACTCGACACCGGCGACCCCGCCGAGCCCCCAGGCCAGGGCCTGCGTGGCGCTGCGCAGCCGGTCGGACCGGCCGATGGACACCGCGCCCTGGGTCGCGCACCATACGGGCGCGTCGAGCCCCGCGTCACCGAGCGCCTGGAGCAGGGCGACGGTGAGGACGAGCCCGGTCGGCATCCCGGAGCCCTCGGCGTAGGGGGACTCGTCCAGTGACAGCAGGGAGAGGACTCCGGCGGGGGCCTCGGGGTCCAGGCCGTCCGGGAGCAGGTCGGCGAAGCGGCCGCGGTCGGCGGCGTCGCGGCCCGCTTCGATCAGGACCGGCCGTGCCCCGTGCGCGGCGAGGGCCCGCACGCAGGCCGTCGCGGTGGGGCCGTCGGCGGTTCCGGCGGGCACGGCGACCAGCCAGGCGCCGTGGAGGGCGGGCTCGCCCCGCGTCGGCAGGGGCTTCCAGGCGACGCGGTAGCGCCAGCCGTCGATCGTGGAGTGGCCGCGGCGCTCGCGGAGCCAGCCGGAGAGCGCGGGGACGACTCCGGCGAGGGAGGAGCGCAGTTC
>NZ_JBHVHQ010000552.1:0-5798 GCF_042800135.1 Streptomyces sp. NPDC057654
GCCTCGAAGCGCTGCCGGTGACCTTCACGCCCGGCCCGGTCGCGGCGGCGGCCGGCGCGTAGCCGGCCGCGCCCGGATCAGCCCCCGCTCGGCGGCACGTAAGCGGGGGTGAATCCGACCGGCAGCGCCGCCAGCCCGCGCATCCACACCGACGGCCGCCACACCAGCTCCTGCGCCTCGACCGCCAGCAGCACATCCGGCAGCCGGTCCAGCAGGATCTCGACGGCCGCCTTGGCGATCACCTCGGCGATCTCCGGGGCCGGGTACGGGCACGAGTGCTCGCCGTGGCTGAAGGACATATGGGCCTGGTTGCCCTCGGAACCGGCGTACGAGTCCGGCCGCACCTGCGGATCGTTGTTCGCGGCGGCCAGCCCGAGGACGAGCAGGTCGCCGGTGCGGATGCGCTTGCCGCCCAGCTGGGTGTCGCGGGTCGCCCAGCGGCCGATGAAGTTCTGCGTGGGCGTGTCCTCCCACAGCACCTCGTTGAGCGCCTGCCCGACGCTGCGCCGGCCGCCCGCCAGCGTCACCGCGAACCGGTCGTCGGTGAGCATCAGCCGCAGCGTGTTGCCGATCCAGTTCGCCGTGGGCTGCTGGGCGGCGGCCATCACCACGAGCAGATCGATGACGATCTCCTCCTCGGCCAGCCCCGCCGCGTGCCCCAGCAGCCGCGAGGGCACGTCCGGACCCGGATGCACCCGCTTGTCCTGCACGAGGCGCCCCATCCGGGCCGCGACCCGCTGGTGCGCCTCGATGGCGCCCTCGCTCTCGTCGAGCGAGTCGGCGATGTCCCGTACCAGCGGGGGGATCTCCGACTCCGGCAGACCGAACAGCTCGGCGACGACCAGCAGCGGCATCCGGAACGCGAAGTCCGCCATCAAGTCCGCCTCGCCGCGCCCCGCGAACGAGTCGATCAGCGAGTCCGCGACCCGCTCGCAGATCTGCCGCAGCTCGAACTGGTCGACGGCGGCCAGCGCGTCGCTGATCGCCCCGGCCCGCCGCCGGTGCTCCGGCCCCTCCGCGAACATCACCGACGGCTGGTAGCCGACGTACGGCATCAGCGGCCAGTCGGGCGGGATGCGGTCCCACGCGTGCCAGCGCCGGGAGTCGCGGGCGAACAGCTGCGAATCGCCCGCGACCTGGTGCACCTCCCGGTAGCCCAGCACGAACCAGGCGGGGATGCCGCCGTCCAGCAGGATCGGCGCGACCGGGCCGTGGACGCGGCGCAGCTCCCGGTACAGCCGCGCCGGGTCGCTCTGGAACCCCTCCCCGTACAGGGGCACGGCCCCCTGGTGCGCGGGGCAGCCCGGCGGCGGTGCGGCGGCGTCGGGCGAGGGGGGCAGGTACGTCACGGTGTGGTCTCCCGGGCGGACAGGGCGTAGAGGTGGTTGACGAGCGCGATCAGGACCTTCTTGCTGGAGTCCCGGTCACGGGCGTCGCAGTCGATCAGCGGCACGTCGGGGGAGAGGTCGAGCGCCTCCCGCACCTGCTCCAGCGTGTGCTGCGGGCCGGGGCCGCCGAAGTCGTTGCGGGCCACGATGAACGGCATCCGGTGGTGCTCCAGCCGGTCGATCGCGTACCAGGAGTCGTCGAGGCGCCGGGTGTCGACGAGGACCACCGCGCCCAGCGTCCCGGAGAACAGCCGGTCCCACAGGAACCAGAACCGCTCCTGGCCGGGCGCGCCGAAGAGATAGAGCACGGCCTGGTCGTTGATGCTGATACGGCCGAAGTCGAAGGCGACGGTGGTGGTGGACTTGGTCTCCACGCCCGAGGGGTCGTCGACGCCGATGCCCGCCCGCGTCATCGTCTCCTCGGTGTTGAGCGGGCGTATCTCGCTGACGGAGCGGACCATCGTGGTCTTGCCGACGCCGAAGCCGCCGACTATCACGATCTTCAGGCCGTTGTCCGCGGTGCTCCGCAGGTGGTCGCGGCCGGCGGACGGCTCAGAGACGGTGGAGTGCAACGAGCACCTCCTTCAACAGGTCGGGGTCGGGAAGCTGGGCCGCGGCCGGCGCCGAACGTGGATGGCGTGCGGTGATCCGGCCCCCGTCGAGCAGGTCGCAGAGCAGGATCTTGACGATGCTGACCGGCAGCCGCAGCTCCGCGGAGATCTCCACGACGGCCACCGGGTACTGGCACATGGCGAGGATCCGGGCGTGCTCGGACTGCATGCCCGGGGTCGGATCGCATTCGCTGACGACGAGGGTGACCAGGTCGAAGCGGCTCTCGTCGGCGCGGCTGCGGCCGCCGGTGACGGTGTAGAGCCGGTCCGGGTCGTCGTCGGGCCCCAGCCTCCTCATACCGACCGGCGCGGGGCGGCGCTGAGGTAGTCGCCGATCTGCTCGACCAGCTCGTTCATGTTGAAGCCGATGACGCCGACGTCCGCGTCCTCCGTCGCCACCACGGCCAGGTGCGCGCCGTGCCCGGCCTCCACGATGAACAGGATGCCGCCGTGGAACTCGGCCATCGCCTGCCGGACGCCGCCGGAGCCGTCGCCGAACTCGACGGACGCGCCGTGGGACAGGCTCTGGATGCCGGACGCTATCGCGGAGAGCTGGTCCGCCTGGTCCACGGAGAGCTCCTTGGAGTGGCAGAGCTTGAGGCCGTCCTTGGACAGCACGAGCGCGTGCCGGGTGCCCGGGGTCTTCTGGAGGAGGTTCTCCAGCATCCAGTCGAGGCTGTGGTCGGTGGTGTTCATCGGGGGTCGTCCTCCGGGCGGGCGGGGGGGGGGGTGTTTGCGGTGTCGGAATTGTTGCCTTGGACGGCTCGGCGGAAGGTGCTGAACCGCGCCGCGGCCTCCTCGCGGGAGCGCGGGGGCGGCACGTCGCCGCGCGAGGGCGTGGGGGAGGGCGCGGCGGCCAGCGTCTGACCGCGCCGACGCTTGGGCAGCCCGCTGTCACCGAGGGCGGGAGCGGCGGGCGCCTGGGCGGGGGGCTGCTGCACCGGCTGCTGCTGCATGGGCGGCTGCTGTACGGGCGGCTGGACCGGCGCCTGGGGCTGCTGCTGTACGGGCGGCTGGACGGGCCACTGCTGTACGGGCTGCTGTACGGGCGCGGCGGGGGCCTGCGGGGGCGCGGCGGGGGGCATGGGCGCGGCCTCGGGCAGGGGCGCGCGCCCCGGCGTGGCGGGCGTACGGGCGTGCCGCGGCGTGCCCTGCTCCGCGAGGGCCGGAGCCGGGGCGGCCGGGGCCGGAGCGGCCTGCTGCGCGGGAGCGGCCTGGGCGGGGAGGGTGACCAGCTGCTGGGGGATGAGGATCACCACGCCCGTACCGCCGCGCGACGAGGGCCGGAAGGAGACGGACAGCCCGTGCTTGCGGGCGAGGCAGCCCACCACCGCGAGGCCCAGCCGGGTGCCGGAGAGCGTCAGCAGATCGAGGGTCTCGGACGAGACGGCCTGCTCGGCGCGGCGCAGCGCGGCCTCGCTCATGACCAGACCGCCGTCCTCGACGGTGATCACGATGCCGGCCTGGGCCTCCTCCACGTAGACGTGCGCCTCGGAGGACGGCGGCGAGAAGGTGGTGGCGTTGTCCATGATCTCGGCGAGCGCGTGCATGATGCCCTCGGCGGCGTGCCCGGCGACCGCGGCCGTGCTGCTGGAGTGCAGCCGCACCCGGCGGTAGGCGCTGATACGGCCCATGGCCCCGCGCAGAATCGATTCCATCGCGATCGGCTTGGTCCAGCGGCGGCCCGAGCGGGCCCCGGTGAGCACGGCGATGCTGTCCGCGAGGCGGCCGGCCTGCGCGGTGCTGTGGTCGAGCTGGAGCAGGTCGCCGAGGACCTCCTCGCCGTGCCGGTGCTCCATCTCCCGCAGGTCCGCGAGCATGCTGGTGGCCAGCGCCTGGACGCGCCCGGCGGCGTTGGCGCAGGCGGACATCGCGGCGGCGCGCATCCGCTCGCCGCGGCCGACCTCCTCGGCCAGGATGCGTACGATCCGCTGGTGCGCCCCGTCGGCCGGCTGTCTGACGTGCGCCAGCGCGGTGTCCACGGATGAGCCCCGGCGCAGCACGGCCACGAGCGCGGGCAGCGTGTCGTCGGCCAGCCGGCCGGCCTCCGCCTCCAGCGCGGCGATCTGGTCGCGGCGCGCCCGCGCGGTCCGCACGCTGTGCGCGGTCATCGCGAGCGAGAGGCTCAGCAGCGCGGCGGCGGCCCCGCCGCACCAGGCGACCGGGGTCTGCACGGAGACCGGGGCGGCCAGCGCCGCCCAGAGGCACAGACCGCCGGTGACGGCCGCCGCGGCCAGCAGGACGAGCAGCGCTTGCCCCACGGGTGGGCGTACTGCCTGCTGGCGGGTGGATATGAGTGCTGACATCAAACTGGTCCTTGTGAACGGTTGATGGCGTGGGGTGCCAGGCAGCGCGAGGCGTTGCGGAGATCGTTCAGCACCATATCCGCTCCGCGTGGCGCGGCAACTAGCCGTCCGAAGAGTGACGTTGGTACAGGCCAGAGCGGTGGGCGCGCGGCACCGGCACCGTACTGACCTGGACGTTCCGTTTCGCCCACGGGGACAAGGGCGTTGAGGCGTGACGGGCGTGCTCCTACGGGCGCATACTGACCGCAATGACGAAATCAGCCGCGCCCAGGCGCCATCTGCCCACCAGCCCCTTCAGCGCACCGACCGTCAGCCCGCCCGCGAAGTTCGCCGTCGGCGAGCGGGTGACACATGATCAGTACGGCCTCGGGCGGGTCGTCGGGGTCGAGGACGACCTCGCCGTGCTCGTGGACTTCGGATCCCGGCAGGAGCGGCTCACCACGCCGTTCGCCCGGTTGAACAAGCTCTGAGCGCCGGGGCGCCGCCCGTCAGGACCCCTGGTCCGGCGGCGCTCCGGCCGAACGGCGCAGCTCCTCGTTGAGCCGCCGTGCCTCGTCGAGCTGGTCCTCCAGCACGATGATGCGGCAGGCGGCCTCGACCGGCGTGCCCTGATCGACCAGCTCCCGGGCGCGGGCCGCGGTGCGCAGCTGGCCGCGGGAGTAGCGGCGGTGGCCGCCGTCCGAGCGCAGCGGGGTGATCAGGTGCGCCTCGCCCAGAGTGCGCAGAAACGCGGCGGTGGTGCCGATCATCTCGGCGGCGCGCCCCATGGTGTAGGCGGGGTAGTCGTCGTCATCGAGTCTGTCGGGCGCCGCCGGGCGGGTTGTATGGGGCATCGCACCTTGTCTTCGTGAGCGCTGCGTGACTCCTCAAAGCTATCGAGGCAGTGCGCGCATGTCTATCGCGGCGGCCACAGATTTAGTCGGGGCCCGCGTGCAGAATGTGTCGCCGCCCGCCCGCAGAATGTATCCGGGCCCGCTACCAGAATTCATGGGGCGATTAATGAAGCTGTAGAGTTCTCGGCCCCATTCGAGAGCGCCGTGCTATCGTCGAGCCAGTTGCAGTTGTGGTTCCCGAGAACTCTGTGCACCTCTGGCCCGCGGGCCGCAGGCGCATTTTTGTTTTGCCGGTAAATATTCCGGAAGGGGCAACATCGCGGCTACGCGGGATTCACGCGGTGTGGATCCTCGGCTCTGCCCCAGAAGGAGAATTATTATGGCCAGCGGCACTGTGAAGTGGTTCAACTCGGAAAAGGGCTTCGGCTTCATCGAGCAGGACGGCGGCGGCGCCGACGTCTTCGCCCACTACTCGAACATCGCCACCCAGGGCTTCCGTGAGCTCCAGGAGGGCCAGAAGGTGACCTTCGACGTCACGCAGGGCCAGAAGGGCCCGCAGGCGGAGAACATCACCCCCGCCTGACGTCGCCAGACGTACCTCGTGACCGGGGCCCGCACCGTGACGGTGCGGGCCCCGGTCCGCGTGTGTCCGGGCGGCTG
>NZ_JBHVHQ010000553.1:0-5794 GCF_042800135.1 Streptomyces sp. NPDC057654
GACTTGGAGGTCATCACCGCGGCGACGGCCGCCGAGCTGGTCGCGTATGAGGACCCGGGCTTCGCGGACGCCCACGCTGCCGCCTCCGACGGCGCGCAGAAGACCGGCGACCTCATCCTCGACGCCCAACTCCTGACCTCCGCCGCCGCGCAGATGGCCGCCGCGGCGTCGGTCGTCACCGTCCTGCACCCGGTGATGCTTCCTCTGCTGGTCCTCTCCGTTCTCCCGTGTGCGTGGGGCGCCGTACGGGGGGCACGGATCGAGCATGCCGCCCACCATCGCAACCTTGCCGATTCCCGGCTCCGGAACGTGTTCCGCTCGTACACCACGGAACGGAACACCGCTGACGAGGTCCGGGCGGGCACCATGGCCGGGTTCCTGATCCGGCAGTACCGCATCGTCTCCGGCCGCCTGGAGACCGAACAGCTCCGGGCGACACGGCAGGCCCTGGTGGCGCAGGGCATCGGCGACGCGCTCGCCGCCGTCGGCACCGCCGCGACCTGGGGCGTGCTTGTCCTTCTGGCGGCCGGCGGCCGGATGGAACTCGCCGCGGCGGGGACCGCCGCGCTGGCGATGCGGACCTCCGGGGCGGCGCTGGCCACGACGGTCCGGGCGGGGGCCCGGCTGTTCCGCACCTCGCTGTCCCTGGACGACTGGGCCCGGTTCCTCGCGGTAGCCAGGCCGTGGACGGCCCGCCGCGGTTCGGCCCAGGTCGCCGAGGACGGGCCGCAGGTCATCACCGCCCGGAGCGTCTCGTTCACCTACCCCGGTGCCGACCGGCCCGCGTTGGACGAGGTGAACCTGGACCTCAAGCGGGGCGAGGTCATCGCCCTGGTCGGCGGGAACGGCGCAGGCAAGAGCACGCTCGCCCGGGTGCTGACCGGCCTGTTCCTCCCCACGGCGGGCTCGGTCCGGTGGGACGGGGTGGACCTGGCGGACGCCGACCCGGCCGGGGTGATGTCCAAGGTGGCGCTGGTCCCGCAGGACTACACGCGCTGGCCGCTGGCCGCCCGGGAGAACATCACCCTCGGCCGGCCCCGCCCCGAAGGCGACGCCGCCGTGCGCGCCGCCGCCGAAGCATCCGGCGCCGACAGCGTCATCGCCGCGCTGCCTCATGGGCTGGACACCTCGCTGGCCCGCTCCTGGTGGGGAGGGCACGACCTGTCCGGCGGACAGTGGCAGCGCGTCGCGGTCGCCCGCGCCTTCCACCGCGACGCCCCCGTGCTGGTGATGGACGAGCCGACCGCCGCACTCGACGCCCGTGCCGAGCACCGGATCTACACCCGGCTCAAGGCCCTGGCCGCAGACCGGGCCACGGTCTTCATCACGCACCGGCTGGCCAACGCCCGCCTCGCCGACCGGATCGTCGTCCTCGATCAAGGCCGCGTCTCCGAGACGGGCACGTACGAGGAGCTGATCGACCAGGCCGGGGGTTTCTTCGAAATGGTGAAGCTACAGGAAGACCGGGACTGATCCAGGGCGCAGGGTGCCACCCCCGAAAGCGCGACGTCGCGGCGTTGGAGAAATCGGCCGCCGGATCGATCCTGGACGCCGCGAAGGGCGTGAACCCGAAGAGCTTCTCGGCCAAGGTGGAGGCCGAGAAGCTCAAGGGGAAGTGGTATGTGGGTGACTTCGACCTCAACGCCGGAACGGGTAATCACCACGCTCAGGGGCACTGACCGTCGAGGGCTCTGCCAGGTGGTCGGTCAGGCCGGGCAGGCTGACCGCCTGGCGAACTCGGTGAAGGACGACCAGGCTTCGGGGGAGAGGACGAGTTGGGGGCCGTCGGGGACTTTGGAGTCGCGGATGTGGACGCAGGCTCGGCAGGGGGCGACTTCTACGCACGCGCCGCCCTCGTCGCTGCTGTGGGTCGACTTGTTCCAGTTGTACGCGACCTCGACGCAATTACCGCCTTGGTCGGTACTGTGTGTGGACTTGTTCCAGGCGTAGGCCACCTCGACGCAGTTGCCACCTTCGCTGCCGCTGTGACTTGACTTGCTCCAGTCGTACGCGACTTCGACGCAGTTGCCGCCTTCATCGCTGCTGTAACTGGACTTGTTCCAGGCGTAAGCCACCTCGACGCAGTTGCCGCCCTCTTCGGTGCTGTAGCTGGACTTGCGCCAGGTGTAAGCGACTTCGAGGCATGCACCTCCCTCGTCGCCGCTGTGGCTGGACTTGAACCATGCGAGATCGTCCATCATGTCTCTCCTAGCAGCCGGTCCAACAGACCCTTAGTCTCTTCGGCGTTGAGAGCCTGCATACGCAGCATTCCATATTTCTGCGAGAGAGCACTGACTTCCTCGGAGCTGGAGGTGAGCAGGCTGCCGCGATGGGACTCGGTGTACGCGAGATGTTGGTGGTCGGGCATCTCCAGTAGAACGAACGGGCCGGAAATTCCGGCGTGGATCTCGCGATCGAGCCGCAGGACCTGGATCGAGACGCCCGGTAGGTCTGCGCATGCCCGCAGGTGTCGAATCTGTTCGCGGGCGGCCTCCGGGCCTCCGAGGCGGCTGAGCAAGACCGCCTCGTAAATGATGAAGCTGGCGAGGACGGTTTGCTTGCGGTGCAGCACTGCCTGACGTTCCAGGCGGGCAGTCACGAGCTGCGAGATCTCCTCTTCGCTGAAAGGGTGCACCTTGCAGTGGAAAGTGGCGCGAGCATACTTCTCCGTCTGAAGTAGTCCGGGCACGACGACGGTCTCGTAGGACGAAAGGGCGATTGCCTTCTGCTCGCAGTCCACGAACTCCTGTGCCCACACCGGGTACTGCTCCTGATCCGGCATGTTCTCCACCGCCACCCACAGCGCCCCGCCTGTGTTCAGCAGCTCGTCCAGCCTCTGCGCGATATCCGGCAGCAGGGGGCGACGCCCCTGTTCGATGGATGCGATGGTCTCCTCGGATACGCGCAGAAGTTCGGCCAGCGCGGCCTGCGTGTATCCCGCGTTGCAGCGGAACAGTGCGACTTGTGCGCCGACAAGTCGCATGACGGTGCAGTGCTTCTTCGGCTTCCTGCGTGGCGGCATGACGATCAACTCCCCGTTCGGGGTCGTAGTTGAGCGGAAGTGGTCCCGTACCTCGCATACGTACGGGGTGACGCACTGTCCCACTCTAATTACTCGCTGCCACTTTTTTCGCATGAACGAAAACATCCAACCTTCTGTTCAGCGGGAGCGGTTCTACCGGCGGGAGCGGCGGTCGGTGCCGCTGGCGAGGGGGTTCGTGTGGCAGGCGCTCGCGGACTGGGGGGTGCGGGGGCGGGGTGAGGAGTTGTTGCTGTGCGTGAGTGAGTTGGCGACGAATGCCCTGGTGCACGGAGTGCCGCCCGGGCGTGGGTTCCGGGTGGTGTTGCGGCTGTCGTCGGATGGGGTGCTGCGGCTGGAGGTCCACGACAGTGGCGGGGGGTGCCCGCGTATCCGTCTGGAGGCGTCCACGGCGTCGGAGGGCGGGCGCGGACTGTTTCTGGTCGAGGCGCTTTCCGACAAGTGGGGGGTCGGGGAGCGTATTCCGGGCAAGGTGGTGTGGTGCGAGTTCGCGCTGTGAGCGGCGCGATTCTTCCCCTGGTCGCCGTTAGCGGTAGAGATAGGGGGAGGAACCCGGACTAGGGGAGCAGACCCATGGAAGATGCCGAGCGTCAGCGACCTGGGGTGCGGGAGGGGGTGCCGCTGGACGGGTTTACGGTCGCGGTGACCGCCGCGCGGCGGGCGGAAGAGCTGATCACGCTGTTGCGGCGGCGCGGGGCGGAGGTTGTGCACGCGCCGGCGATGCGTACCGTTCCGCTGGCTGACGACGTCGAACTTCGCCACGCCACGCGGAAGTTGGTGGATGAGGGGTTCGATGTGGCGGTGGCCACCACGGCCATCGGGTTCCGCGGCTGGCTGGAGGCGGCCGAGGAGTGGGGGCTGGGCGAGGGGCTGCTGGAGCGGCTGGCCGGGGCGGAGCTGCTGGCGCGAGGGCCGAAGGTGTGCGGGGCGGTGCGGGGGGCCGGGCTGCGGGAGGACTTCTCGCCCGAGTCGGAGTCGATGGACGGGGTGCTGGAGCGGCTCCGGAAGGACGGGGTGGCCGGGCGGCGGGTGGCCGTGCAGCTGCACGGCGCGCCGTTGCCCGACTTCACGGAGGCGCTGCGGGCGGCGGGCGCGGAGGTAGTCGCGGTGCCGGTGTACCGGTGGCTGCCGCCGGAGGACTTCGGGCCGGTGGACCGGCTGCTGGACGCGGTGCTCGCTCGTACCGTGGATGCCGTCACCTTTACGAGTGCGCCCGCTGTCGCCGGTCTCTTCGACCGGGCCGAGCAGCGCGGCGACGGCGCGGAGCTGCTGACCGCGCTCCGCTCCGAGGTGCTGGTGGCGTGCGTGGGGCCGGTCACCGCGCAGCCGCTGGCCGAGCGTGAGGTGCCGGTGGTTCATCCCGAGCGGTTCCGGCTGGGGCCGCTCGTACAGCTCGTGTGCGACGAACTGCCGTTGCGGGCACGGGGGTTGGATGTCGCCGGGCACCGGCTGGCGGTGCTCGGGCGGGCCGCGCTCGTGGACGGCGCGGCGCGCCCGCTGCCGCCGGCGGGGATGACGTTGCTGCGGGCGCTGGCGGAACGGCCGGGGTGGGTCGTACCGCGCGAGGACCTGCTGACCGCGATGCCGGGCGAGAACGATCACGTCATCGACGGCCATGCCATTGAGGCGGCTGTCGCCCGGCTGCGCGCGTCGCTGGGCGCGCCGGACCTGATCGAGACCGTTGTCCAGCACGGGTACCGGCTGGCGGTGGAGGAGGAACGGGTATAGCTCGCCAGCCGGCCGGGCGGGCGCCCGGACCACGACCTGCTCCGCTTGCTCGAACCGGTGGTCTCCGCGCGCGCGGGAGTGGTCCCGGCGGGCGGCGACGTGCGCGCGCAGTCCCCCGCGCACGCGGGGCAGTCCGAGCCCCCAGGTCTGTATCTCGCCACCCAGGCGTCCAGATACCCAGAGTCAATGTTGGTGACGTATGATTCCTTGTACATCACCATCACGCATGGGGAGGCGCAGCATGACAGTCACCCAGATCGACATCGATGACGACGCCCTGGAACGCGCCATGGCTCTGTCCAAGGCCAGGACCAAGAAGGAAGCCGTCAACCTGGCCCTCCAGTTCTACGCCGAGCAGCAGGAGCGGGCGGCACGCATCGGCCGCCACTTCGAGCGCGCGCGCGAGTGGGGAGCCGTCGAGGACGCCGAGCGCCGGCATCAGGCGGAGAAGGACGCTCGGTGATCTACCTGCTGGACACGTCCGGGCTCGTCCGGCTTCTCTCCGACCCCAAGCTGCAATCGGCCTGGTACGACGCCATCGGCGGCGAGGCCATCGCCTCCTGTTACCCCCAGCGCGCCGAGTTCCTCTACAGTGCCCGCAATGGCCGCGAGTATGACGAAATGTCGGAAATGTTCAACGACCTCTATCCGGACGCATCGGTGCCGAAGAACGCCGCACGATGGGTCGGGTCGGTACAACACCGCATGGCCAAGGCCGGAGAACACCGCAGTGCATCGGCCATCGACCTCATCATCGCGGCCACCGCCGCCCACCACGGTCTGATCGTTCTGCACGACGACGCCGACTACCGCACCATCACCCGGCACGCCCCCGACGTCAGCGAACACAACATCCACGACATCGCCTGACCCCACCCTGGGCGGGGGCGTTGTCACGCCTGCTGGACGGGGCGCTTGGACTGTACCCCCGCCCTGCCTGCCGCATCGACAGTCACGGACGGCCCGGACCTGGGAACGGTTCCACGCCCCGGACGCACCGCGGCCCGGGTACGCGGGGTGCGTACC
>NZ_JBHVHQ010000554.1:0-5793 GCF_042800135.1 Streptomyces sp. NPDC057654
GTGTACGGACGGCCGTACGGGCTGGGCGCGCGGCCTGGCTCGTACGGGCGCACGCCCCAGCCGGGATCGGCCGTCAGCCGCTGGATTCCGCCGACTTGTCCCGCTGCACATTGCGGTACACGGCGAGCGCCGGCCATTCCTCCCGTACCAGCCGGCGCGCGGAACGCCGCAGGTGGCGGGCGGCGAAGCCCGGTACGAGATGGTTCGTCACGCCCGTGGCGGTGGCCAGCGAGCCCAGGGCGCGACCGCGCTGGTCCGGGAACCCGGCCCGTAGCGCCGTCTCGAAGCGGTGCCGGGCCGGGGTGGTCCAGTCGACGCTGCCCGCGGGGTAGAGGCGGTAGCGGATCAGGCCGAGGAAGCGGCGGTCCTCCGGCCGCAGCGCGCCGCGCTCCACCAGCCGCGCCAGCCACGGCCCTTGCAGATGCCGTCCCGAGCGGCGCACCCAGCCGCGGGGGCGGGGGCCGCGGTCGCCGTGGCCCTTGCCCGGCGCGGGCAGGGTGGCCATCGCGGCGGCCAGCAGCGGCTCCTGGGGCGGCAGCGGGTTGACCACCGTGATGCGGCCGCCCTGCTCCACGATGTGCCCGGAGAGCTGGAGCTCCGCGAGCACGGCGCCGGCCACGCCGTACTGGAGGAACCGCGACCGGCACAGCCGCCGCCCCGCGGTGGGGTGGTGGGCGAGGAGCAGCAGCTCCTCGGGGAGCGTGAGGTCGGGCGCGGCGAATGTCATGGCGCGCCGGCGTCCGTGGCGGTGGTCCCGACGGCTTCCGCCTCCGTGGCGGGGGCGATCCGGCCGGTGACCTCGCCGAGTCCGATGCGGGCGCCGTCCGGGCCGGGGGCCCATGCGGTGAGGGTGACCTCGTCGCCGTCCTGGAGGAACGGGCCCTTCCCCTTGGTGAGTTCGAGGAGGCAGCCGAGCTGGTGCTCCTCGGGGCCGCTGACCGTGCCGGAGGCGTAGAGGTCGCCGGTGCGCAGCGTCGCGCCGTTGACGGTCATGTGCGCGAGCTGCTGCGCGGCCGTCCAGTACATGGTGGAGAACGGCGGGGAGGTGAGCGGTTCGCCGTTGAGCGCGACGTCGATGCGGATGTCGAGTCCGCCGGGCTCGGCGGCCGAGTCGTCGAGGTAGGGGAGAAGGGGGTAGGTGCGCTCCGGCGGCGCCGTACGCGCGTCGTCGAACGCGTCGAGCGGGGTGATCCAGGCGGAGACGGAGGTCGCGAAGGACTTGCCGAGGAACGGGCCGAGCGGCACGTACTCCCAGGCCTGGAGGTCGCGCGCGGACCAGTCGTTGACGAGGCAGACGCCGAAGACGTGGTCGCGGAAGCCCTCCAGCGGCACGGGCGCGGAGGAGGGGGTTCCGACGACGAAGCCGACCTCGGCCTCGATGTCCAGGCGGCGGGACGGCCCGAAGGTCGGGGCGTCGTCGGCGGGGGCCTTGCGCTGGCCGCTGGGGCGTACGACCTCGGTGCCGGTGACGACGACGGTGCCCGCGCGGCCGTGGTAGCCGATGGGCAGGTGCTTCCAGTTGGGCGTGAGCGCGTCGGCGCCGGGGCGGAAGATCCGGCCGACGTTGGTGGCGTGGTGCTCGCTCGCGTAGAAGTCCACGTAGTCGGCCACCTCGAAGGGGAGGTGGAGGGTGACGTCGGCCAGCGGCAGGAGGAACGGTTCCTCACTGATCCAGTCGCGTACCTCGGCCCGTACCGCCTGCCAGACGGGGCGCCCCGCGGCCAGCAGCGGGCCCAGGTCGGGGGCGACCAGCAGCTCGGCGTGGGCGGAGCCGCGGACGGTGGCGATCGCGCCGGCGTCCAGTACGCGCTCGCCGTAACGGACGCCGATCCGCCGCTGCTCCGGGGCGTCGGCGGTGGTGAACACGCCGTACGGGAGGGTGTCCGGACCGAAGGGGTCTTGCTGGGGCATGGGGTGCTGCCTCGCCTTCCTCGTCGCCGATTGGCTCGGACCAGATTACGGCTTGTGGCCCGCTGGGCAACCGGTCGCAGCCGCCAGGTAGGGGGCGTTCCGGACGATCCCGCGACGGGCCTTCGAAGCCGCCTTCGAAGCCGCCTTCGGGGCGTTCTCCGAAGCGGCCCCGGCGCGGTCTTGAAGCGGTCCGCGGCGCCATAGGGAAACGACACCCGGCGCGGTCTTGAAGCGGTCCTTAAAGCGTTCGCAATGTCCCGAAACGCCTTGCTGGAACGGACGATTCCGAAGTAGCGTTCCAAGTCGGGTCACGCACAGTGGGGGGGCCGCTGCGCTGAGGTGACCGAGGGGGAGCTGGTGGCGAGCAGAAGCACGCCCATCGCGGCGGACCGGTCCGTTCCCGGATTGATCGTGAAGTTCGGCGACTACCCGCTGCACCACGGCGGGGTCGGCGCGATCCGCAGCCTCGGCCGGCTCGGCGTCCCCATGTTCGCCGTCACCGAGGACCGCTGGACCCCCGCCGCCGCCTCCCGCTACCTCCACCGCGGCTTCGTCTGGCCGACGACCGGCACCGAGCACCCCGAGCGCCTCGTCGAGGGGCTGCTGCGGATCGGCCGCCGGATCGGCCGGCCGACGCTGCTGATCCCCACCGACGAGGAGGCGGCGGTGCTGATCGCCGAGCAGGCGGACGCGCTCCGCGCGCGCTTCCTCTTCCCGCGCGTGGAACCGGAGTTACCGCGCAGCCTCGCCAGCAAGCAGGGCCTGCACCAGCTCTGCGTGGAGCACGGAGTGCCCTCCCCGGCCGCCGCGTTCCCCGACTCGTACGAGGAGATCGCGCGGTTCGCGGCCGCCGCGCGCTTTCCCGTGGTCGCCAAGAACCGCGAGGCGTTCGAGCGGCGGCGCAAACCGGCCGTGCACGGCACGACGCGCATCGGCGGCCCCCGCGAACTGCTGGAGCTGGCGCGGGACTGGGGCCCGCGGCCCGGCGTGATCATCCAGGAGTACCTGCCGCGCGAGGAGGCCGAGGACTGGATCGTCCACGCCTACTTCGACGCGGAGTCCACCGCGCTCTCCATGTTCACGGGCGTCAAGGTCCGCTCCTGGCCGCCGCACGCCGGGATGACGGCCAACGCGTACGTCGTCGACAACCCCGAACTCGCCGAGATGACGGCCCAGTTCATCAAGCGCATCGGCTTCTCCGGGATCGTCGACCTCGACTGGCGGTACGACCGGCGCGACGGGCTGTACAAGCTGCTGGACTTCAACCCCCGGATGGGCGCCCAGTTCCGGCTGTTCGAGAACGAGTGGGGCATCGACGTCGTACGGGCCCAGCACCTCGACCTCACCGGCCGCAAGGTCCCCGAGGGCGAGCAGCTCGCGGGGCGCCGCTTCATCGTCGAGAACATCGACCTGCCCGCGTACGCCGCGTACCGCCGCAGCGGCTACACCACGCCGCACGCGCCCGCGCGCGCCAGCTCCACGGAGCTGGCCTGGGTCGCCCGCGACGATATGAAGCCGTTCTTCACGATGCTCGTCCGGTTCGTCCGGCCGGGCGCGCGGCACCTGCTGCAACTGTGGCGCACGCATCGCTCGCGCCGCCGCGCCATCGCCAAGTAACACCCTGGGGAGGGGACTCGTGACACATCCGGTAGCAGTCATCGGGGCCGGTCCATACGGTCTCTCGACCGCCGCCCATCTGCGGGCGCGCGGGGTGCCCGTCCGCGTGTTCGGCGCGCCGATGGTGAGCTGGCGCGAGCACATGCCCGCCGGGATGCTGCTCAAATCGACGCCGGCCGCCTCGAACATCGACGCCCCGCAGCCGGGCCATACGCTGCTGGACTACTGCCAGGAGGCGGGGGAGCGGCGGTACGAGTCGGACTGGGACATCATCCCCGTCGAGACCTTCGCGCGGTACGGGGAATGGTTCCAGGAGCGGCTGGTGCCGGAGTTGGAGCAGGTGCGCGTGGTGTCCGTGGACCGACGGTCGAAAGGCCGCCGCCCCGGCAGCGCCCATGGCTCCGGCTCCGGCTTCGACCTGAAACTCGACTCCGGCGAGCAGTTCACGGCGCGGGCCGTGGTCGTGGCCACCGGGCTGTCCGGGCTCGCGTACCTGCCGCCCGAGCTGGCCCCCGCCGCGCCGGACGGCCCCTCCGTGACCGGCCTGCTCTCGCACAGCTCGCAGCACCGCGACCTGTCACGGTTCGCCGGGGCCCATGTCGCGGTGGTCGGGGCCGGCCAGTCGGCGCTGGAGAGCGCCGTGCTGCTCGCCGATGCCGGGGCCGCGTCGGTACGGGTGGTGGCGCGCGGACGGGGCGCGGTGCGGTTCGGCACGGCCCCGGACGGCCAGCCGCCGCTGCGCCCGGAGACGCCGTTCGGCCGCGCCTGGTCCCTGTACGCCCTGTCGTACTACGCCGAGGGCTTCCGCCACCTTCCGCCGCCGACGCGGAAGTTCCTGGTCAAGCGGGTGCTGGGGCCGCTGGGCGCGTGGTGGCTGCGGGACCGCTTCGTCGGCCGCGTGCAGGTCACCGAGGGCAAGCGGATCGTACGGGCACGGGTCGAGGACGGCCGCCCGGTCCTCACCCTGGCCGCGCCCGGCGGCCCCGCGGGCGACCTGACCGCCGACCACGTCCTCGCCGCGACGGGCTACCGCGTGGACCTGGCCGCCCTCGGCTTCCTCGGCCACGGCCTCCGCGCCCGCCTCGCAGTCTCCGCGGGCGGCCCCCGCCTCGACGCCGGCTACGGCTCGTCCATACCCGGCCTCCACTTCACGGGCCTCCCGGCAGCGGCGAGCTTCGGCCCGGTGATGCGATTCGTGTGCGGGACGGAGTACGCGTCACCGCGGGTGGCTCGGGCGGTGGCGGGGGTGGGGGGCCGGTAGGGGCGGCCCGTTCGGCGACGGTGTCGAGCGGTCCCGTCGGACGGCCGGTCGGCGGCGCCGCCCAACTGCGAGGCCGCCCACGTGAACGTCGCGCAGAAGCGTCCTGTTCGCGGTTGCCGCGCGGGTCGCTCGTTCGGGTTGCGTCAGTAGTAATTGTGTTCCCCCGGCGGATGGCTGAGGCCACGATGGAGCCCTGGTCTCGTCATAGGGGGTAATTCTGGAATCCGGGGCGCTATCTCCCGATTGGGCTTCGGCCTGTGCGGCTGTGCCTCGGGCGGCTTTTCTGCCCGAGGTGATGTGGCCGCATGACATGGGCACCGGGCGGAGCATCGGGGTCAGCAAAGAGGCGGACCCGGAGGGGTGGTGGCGCTGGGCGCGGTCAGACGATCCCATCGTCACGCAGTGGGATGACGGGGCTCACGAAGGGGGCGAGCCCGGAGCCTCCTTCAGTTCGTCCTCGTCCATGCCGAGCCTGGTGTTCTCTATGCTCCGGGACCTCGATGTGCGGCCGGGGCAGCGCGTGTTGGAGATCGGTACGGGCACGGGGTGGAACGCCGCGTTGCTCGCCTATCGGCTCGGGGCCTCGAACGTCGTCACGGTGGAAGTCGACGCGGAAGTAGCCGAGCGCGGGGGCGTCGCCCTGGAGCGGTTCGGGGCGCCCGTGGAAGTGGTGCACCAAGACGGGGCCCTGGGGTGTGCCGAGCGGGCTCCGTTCGACCGGATCATTGTCACGTGTGGGGTGCGCCGGGTCCCTGGTGCGTGGATTCGGCAGACCCGTCACGGCGGCGTCGTCCTTCTGCCCTGGGGGACCTACTACGGGGCCGACGAAGCCACCGCCCGGCTCGTCGTCGACGCCGATGGGCTGACCGCCTCCGGGCCCTTCACCCGCTCCGTCGCGTTCATGCGGATGAGGTCCCAGCGTTTCGTATGGCCCCGGCACGATGCCTACGTGCCGGGGGCCGACGCCATGGACGCCGCAGAGGTCTCGTTCACCGACGTACCGG
>NZ_JBHVHQ010000555.1:0-5782 GCF_042800135.1 Streptomyces sp. NPDC057654
GCCAGACGCCGACCCACGGACCGGCCGCCCTGCCGCCGCGCGTGTCCGTGCCGTCGATCCGGAACGCCACGGCGCACGCCTCCGGCGTCAGCGACTGGCCGGGCTGCACCGCGAAGGGCGTCGCCGTCCCGCCCGGGACCCGCAGGCACTCCGGGAACCGCACCGGGAGCATGGACCCCAGGACGCCCCAGCCCAGCCGCGTCTCGCCGGGGGCGTCGGACCGTACGAGCAGCAGCCCGCTGTCCGGGTCGGCGAGCAGCAGCCGGTCGTCGCTCTCCCGCGTGATCTGGAGCAGCGGGCTCGTCTCGCCGCCCCGCTCCAGGTCGACGACGACCGCCTTCGTCCGGCCCGCCAGCTCCCGGTCGAGGGCGAGCAGCCGGCCCGTACGGTCCAGCCAGCTGCCGCCCGTGCAGTGGCCGGGGACCTCGGCGACGTGCTCGGGGCCGAAGGAGCCGCCGTGCACCAGCCACAGGTCGGTGCCGTGCCGGCCGGGGGCGAGCGCGTACACGGACGAGCCGTCGGGGGCGGGCGGCAGCAGGGTCAGCCGCTCGCATTCGACGGCCCCGAGCGGCACCTCGCCGGTGCCGGGCCCGGTCGGGTAGAGCAGCGTGAGGGTGTGCCGCTCGGCGACGCGGCGGCGGATCAGCACCCGCCCGTCGGTGAGCGGCAGGACCTCGCTGTCGGGCTCCTCGGGCTGGCTGCCGGGCAGCGGCACGGCGTACGGCTCGGGGCCCGTGAGCGTCCACCGCTCCGGGAACCAGCCGCCGGTCGTGCCCGCCGGACCGCCGAGCGCGAGGCGGGCCGCGTACGAGCCGTCCGCGGCGATCGTCAGCCCCGGGCGACCCGGTGTGCTGCTGGTTGTGGCGGTCTCTGGTGCACAGGCCGTCATCAATGAAGTCACCTCCGTCACCGAAGGTAGTTTTCGCACTTCCTGGCGAAGGACGCGAGTTGAACCGATTCACACATAAGGGTGTCTCTCGACCGATTTGCCTGAGAGGTGGGGGGTGGCTGTGCTGCCCTTGGGGCCCGCGTTTAAGGTAAGGCGTGCCTAAGTGGGTGCCATAGCTACAGATCCGTACAGGAGCACGTCATGCCCATACGCCGTCGCGGCGCCGCCGCCGTCGCCCTCTCCGCGGTCGCCGCGCTCTCGCTCGCGGCCTGCGGGTCCTCCGACGACGGCAAGGGCGGCAAGGACGGCGGCAACGGCTCCAAGGCCGTCGCCCAGGGCGGCAAGGACTTCGGGAAGGCCGCCGAGGAGACGGCGAAGCTGGGCACGGACGCGAAGCCCGGCCAGTTCCCGCGGACCATCAAGCACGCGCTCGGCACCACGGAGCTGAAGGCCGCGCCCAAGCGGGTCGTCGTCCTCGACGTCGGCGAGCTCGACAACGTGGTCTCGCTCGGCATGAAGCCGGTCGGCTACGCGCCCACCGAGGGCAGCCAGGGCATCCCCGGCTACCTCAAGAACGCCGGCGACCCCAAGAACATCGGCACCATCAACAACCTCAACCTCGAAGCGATCAACGCGCTCCACCCGGATCTGATCCTCGGCAGCAAGCTGCGCGCGGAGAAGAACTACAAGGACCTCGCGAAGATCGCCCCCACCGTCTTCTCCATCCGCCCCGGCTTCACGTGGAAGCAGAACTACCTGCTCAACGCCGCGGCCCTGGACAAGACCGCCGAGGCGAAGAAGAACCTGGACGGCTACGAGGCCAAGGCCAAGAAGCTCGGCGACGACATCGCGAAGAGCGCGAAGGGCGGGAAGAAGCCGACGATCAGCATGCTCCGCTACATGCCGCAGTTCACGCGGCTGTACGCGCAGCAGTCGTTCATCGGCACGATCCTCAAGGACACCGGCCTGCCGCGGCCCGCGAACCAGCAGGTCGACGACCTCGCCGTGCAGATCAGCCCGGAGAACATCAACAAGGCCGACGCCGACTGGATCTTCACCGGCGTCTACGGCGACCCCAAGGCCACCAAGCAGGACGCGGCCCAGGGCAACCCCCTGTGGAAGAACCTCAAGGCGGTCAAGGACGGGCACGCGAAGAACGTGAAGGACGAGACCTGGTTCCTGGGCCTCGGCGTCACGGCGGCCGACTCCGTCCTCGACGACCTCCGTGGCTACCTGGTCAAGTAGGCCGGGCCCGTTCCCCTCGCGCAGGACGGACCCGCACGGCCGGGCATACGGGCGCGGGTGAGAGGTAACCTTCCACCCGTGCCCGCACTGTCTGAAGTCCTCGCCGCCCTCGACGCCCTGTGGCCCCCGGAGCGGGCCGAGCAGTGGGACGCCGTCGGCACGGTCTGCGGCGACCCCGATGCCGCCGTGAGCCGCGTGCTCTTCGCCGTCGACCCCGTACAGGACGTCGTCGACGAGGCCGTGAAGCTCGGCGCCGATCTGCTGGTGACCCACCACCCGCTCTATCTGCGCGGCACGACGACGGTCGCGGCGGACACGTTCAAGGGGCGCGTCGTGCACACGCTCATCAAGAACGACATCGCCCTGCACGTGGCCCACACCAACGCCGACCGCGCCGACCCCGGCGTCTCCGACGCCCTCGCCGGCGCCCTCGACCTGCGGGTCACGGGCCCGCTCGTGCCCGACGCGAGCGACCCCGAGGGCCGCCGCGGGCTCGGCCGGATCTGCGCGCTCGACCGCCCCGAGACGGTGGGCGAGTTCGCCGCCCGCGCCGCCGCCCGGCTCCCCGGCACCGCCCAGGGCATCCGCGTCGCGGGCGACCCGGAGCGCACCGTCCGCACGGTCGCCGTCTGCGGCGGCTCCGGCGACTCCCTCTTCGACGAGGTACGGGCCGCCGGCGTCGACGCCTACCTCACCGCGGACCTGCGCCACCACCCCGCCTCCGAGGCCCGGCAGCACAGCCCGCTGGCCCTCGTCGACGCCGCCCACTGGGCCACCGAGTGGCCCTGGACCGAGCAGGCCGCCGCCCAGCTCGACGAGATCTCCGACCGCCACGGCTGGGACCTGCGCACCCATGTCTCCCGCACGGTCACCGACCCTTGGACCGCCCACGCGGCGTCCACGTCCCCCAACGAATAACCAGGAGCTTCCACTGAACGCCGCGCCCGCCGACCAGATCCGCCTCCTCGACGTCCAGGCCCTCGACCTGCGGCTCGCGCAGCTCGCGCACAAGCGCAAGTCGCTGCCCGAGCACGCCGAGATCCAGACCCTGGAGGCCGACCTCGCCCAGCACCGCGACCTCCTCGTCGCCGCGCAGACCGAGGAGAGCGACACCGACCGCGAGCAGACCAAGGCCGAGCAGGACGTGGACCAGGTGCGCCAGCGCGCCGCCCGCGACCAGCAGCGCCTCGACTCCGGCGCCATCACCTCGCCGAAGGACCTGGAGAACCTCCAGCGCGAGATCGTCTCCCTCGCCAAGCGCCAGGGCGACCTGGAGGACGTGGTCCTGGAGGTCATGGAGCGCCGAGAGTCCGCCCAGGAGCGGGTCGGCGAGCTGACCGCCCGCGTCGAGTCCGTACAGGCCAAGGTCGACGACGCCACCGCGCGCCGCGACGCCGCCTTCGAGGAGATCGACGGCGAGGCGGCCACCGTCACCAAGGAGCGCGAGGTCGTCGCCGGGTCCGTTCCGGCCGACCTGCTGAAGCTCTACGACAAGCTGCGCGCCCAGCAGGGCGGTGTCGGCGCGGCCAAGCTCTTCCAGCGCCGCTGCGAGGGCTGCCGCCTGGAGCTCAACATCACCGAGGTGAACGAGGTACGGGCCGCCGCCCCCGACGAGGTCGTACGGTGCGAGAACTGCCGCCGCATCCTGGTCCGTACGTCCGACTCGGGGCTGTAAGTGGCGCATCGCTTCATCGTCGAGGCCGACGGCGGGTCCCGGGGCAACCCGGGGCCCGCGGGCTATGGCGCGGTCGTCCTCGACCCGGCGACGGGCGAGGCGCTCGCCGAGGCCGCCGAGTACATCGGCACGGCCACGAACAATGTCGCGGAGTACAAGGGGCTGATCGCCGGGCTCCGCGCGGCCAAGGCGCTCGACCCGGAGGCCACGGTCGCCGTCCGCATGGACTCCAAGCTCGTCGTCGAGCAGATGTCGGGCCGCTGGAAGATCAAGCACCCCGATATGCGGCCGCTGGCGGCCGAGGCGAGGGCGGTCTTCCCGCCGTCTCGGGTGACGTACGAGTGGATCCCGCGCGAGAAGAACAAGCACGCGGACCGGCTCGCGAACGAGGCGATGGACGCGGGCAAGGCCGGGAGGCAGTGGAGCGCGAGCGACTCATCGGCCGCCTCCTCCGCGGAGGGCGGGGCCGAGCCCCAGGCCGAGACGAAGGCCGTGTCCGTCGGCTGGGGCGCCTCCGCCGATCTGGGCAAGCCCGCCACGTTCGTCCTGCTGCGGCACGGGGAGACGGCCCTCACGCCGCAGAAGCGCTTCTCCGGCAGCGGCGGCGACGACCCCGAGCTGTCCGCCGCGGGCCGCCGCCAGGCGGAGGCCACCGCCGCGGCGCTCGCCGCGCGCGGCACCGTGGAGGCCGTCGTCAGCTCGCCCCTGCGCCGCTGCCGGCAGACCGCCGAGACGGTCGCCGCGCGGCTCGGCCTCGACGTCCGTATCGACGACGGCCTGCGCGAGACCGACTTCGGCGCGTGGGAGGGCCTGACCTTCGCCGAGGTGCGCGAACGCCACCCCGACGACCTCGACGCCTGGCTCGGCTCCGCCAAGGCCGCTCCCACGGGGGGCGGCGAGAGCTTCGCCGCGGTCACCCGACGCGTGGCGCTGTCACGCGACAAGCTCATCGCCCGGTACGCGGGGCGTACGGTCCTGCTGGTCACCCATGTGACGCCGATCAAGACGCTGGTACGGCTCGCGCTGGGCGCGCCGCCGGAGTCCCTGTTCAAGATGGAACTGTCGGCGGCTTCGCTGTCGGCGGTGGCGTACTACGGGGACGGCAACGCGTCGGTCCGTCTGCTCAACGACACCGGTCACCTGCGGTGAGCTGCGCGCCCCTGGGGGTGCTTCGCGTCGACGTCGACGCTGACGTGCGGGTGCGCCCCGGTGCCGCAGCGCCTGAGCGGGCCGGTGCGGCCCGCCGCCTCCCGTAGCCGTCCGGCCACCACCGGCGCCTCCGCGGCAGTCCGGCGCCCGTCGCGTACGGTCCGGGTCCGACGGCCCCGTCGCGGCTTGTCCCTCTCGTGGCCGTCCGGCGCCCGGCGCGTCCGGGATGGTCCGTGCCCCGGTGCGGGCCGCCGCCCGGGTGTCTCTGGGGAGGCCGGTGCCTCGGGGCGGTCCGCGGCTCCCCGTGGTCGTTCGGGGGCTTGCTCAGCGCAGCGTCGCGGCCTCGCGGGCCAGCTGTTCCACCCGGGCCCAGTCCTTCGCGCGGAGCGCGTCGGCCGGGAGCATCCAGGTGCCGCCTACGCAGCCGACGTTGGGGAGGGCGAGGTAGGCGGGGGCGGAGGTGAGGCCGATGCCGCCTGTGGGGCAGAAGCGGGCCTGGGGGAGGGGCGAGGCGAGGGACTTGAGGTAGGCCGTGCCGCCCGCGGCCTCGGCCGGGAAGAACTTCAGCTCGGTGACGCCCTGCTCCAGCAGCGTCACCACCTCCGAGGTGGTCGAGACCCCCGGGAGGAACGGGACGCCGGACGCCCGCATCGACTCCAGCAGGCTCGGCGTCCAGCCCGGACTCACCAGAAAGCGGGAGCCCGCCTCCACGGCGGCGTCCACGTGGGCGGCGTTGAGGACCGTACCCGCGCCCACCACCGCCTCCGGCACCTCGGCCGTCATCGCGCGTATCGCGTCGAGCGCGGCTTCGGTGCGCAGGGTCA
>NZ_JBHVHQ010000556.1:0-5780 GCF_042800135.1 Streptomyces sp. NPDC057654
CGGAGGGGGAGGCGGCGGGCTGCTGCGTGGTGGCGGGCCTCGCCTCCACCGTGCTCCGCGCGCCCGGCACCGCCGCCGGCAGCGCCCGGCAGCCGCGCAGCGCCCGTGCCACCGCCGCGCCCGGCTCCATCGCGGCCCCCTCGCGCACCAGCCGCCCGTACCGGTCCGCGCCGATCCGCCCCCGCACCGCCTCCTCGCACAGTGCGTGCGGCGCGTTGAAGAACCGCGAACCGAACAGCGGCAGCCCCACCGACCGCCAGATCCGCCCCGCCGCCCCCTGCAACACCGCGGCCTCCGCCGGGTCGCCGCCCTCCGCGGTGAGCAGCGCCAGCAGCTCCACCGCCAGCACCGTGCCCACCAGGTCGTTGAAGGCGTGGTCGATGACCAGGCACTCCTCCAGGAACTCCCGCGCCCGCGCCGGCTCGCCGCGGGTCCAGGCGGCGAACCCCAGCACGTACAGCGCGTACGCCAGCGTCCACCGCTCGCCGTGGTCCTCGCAGATCTCCCGGACCTCCTGGCACAGGTCCACCGCGCCCGCGACATCGCCCTGGAAGGCGACCGCCATCGCCAGCTCCACCTGGCTCATCAGCACATTGCTGTTCAGCTCGCCGATCTCCCGGTAGCGCGCCAGCGCCGCCCGCAGCAGCTCCTCGGCGCGCGCCATGTCGTCGGAGACCAGCGCGAGGCACCCCATGCGGTGCAGCGCGTACGCGCCGGCCGGCTCGCTGCCCGTACGCTCCGCCTCGTCGCCGCACTCCGTGAGCGCCCCGAGGGCCGCGACCGTGTCGCCCTGAAGCAGCGAGACGTAACCCGCCACCCACAGCGCCTTCAGCCGCGCCTCGTCATGGCCGGTGTCGAGCTCCAGCGCGCGGTCCAGCCAGAGCCGCCCCTCCGTCAGCCGGCCGCAGCCGACCCAGAAGAACCACAGCGTCCCCGCCAGATACTGGCCGAGATGGGCGTCCTCCTGCGTCAGACCGCACTCCAGGGCCGCCCGCAGATTCGGCAGCTCCACATCGATCCGCGCCGCGACCTCCGCCTGCCGCGGGCTGAACCACTCCAGTTCGCACCAGGTGGCCAGCCCCATGTACCAGTCGCGGTGCCGACGGCGCATCCGCTCCGCGTCCCCGAGCGAATCCAGCCACCCCGCCCCGTACATCCGCACGGTGTCCAGCAGCCGGTAGCGGACCCCCGTCGGATGCTCCTCCCGGCTGAGCACGGACTGTGCCACCAGCCCCGTCAGCACGTCGAGCACCTCGTGCTCCGGCAGATCCGGCCCCGAGCAGATGTATTCGGCCGCCTCCAGATCGAAATGGGCCGCGAAAACCGTCAGCCGCGCCCACAGCAGCCGCTCGCGGGGCGTGCACAGCTCATGGCTCCAGCCGATGGCCGTACGCAGCGCCTGATGGCGCGGCAGCTCGCCGCGGGCCCCGCCGGTCAGCAGCTCGAAGCGGTCGTCCAGGCGGTGCAGCACCTGCTCCACGGAGAGCGCGCCGAGCCGGCCGGCCGCCAGTTCCAGCGCGAGCGGAATCCCGTCGAGCCGCCGGCACAGCTCGGCGACGGTGGCGCGGGCCGCGGTGCCCGGCCGCGTCGCGAAGCCCGGGACGACGGCCGCCGCCCGGTCCTCGAACAGCGCGACCGCGGCCGGCTCCGGCATCGGCCCCAGCGGGAAGCGGCGTTCGCCCGCGACGTCCAGCGGCCGCCGGCCCGCCGCCAGCACCCGCAGCCCCGGCGCGCGCCGCAGCAGTGCGCGGGCGAGCGCCGCGCACTCCTCGACGAACTGCTCGCAGCCGTCGAGCACCAGCAGCAGCCGCCGGTCGGCGAGATGGCCGGCGAGCGCGCTGCGCGGCGAGCGGTCCGTGGCGTCGGCGATCCCCAGCGCCTCCGCGACCGTGTGGTCCACCAGCGCGGGGTTGTGCACGGCGGACAGCTCGACCAGCCACACACCGTCGCAGAAGCGATCCTGCACCCGCGCCGCGGCGTGCGTCGCGAGGCGCGTCTTGCCGACGCCGCCGACCCCTGTGACCGTCACCAGCCGCGCGTCGGGATCGTCCAACTCCCGGGCCAGCGCGGCCAGCTCGCTCTCCCGCCCGATGAAACGATTGAGCTCCGCGGGCAGATTGCCCGGCCCGCCGGGGTGCGTGTAACTGGAGCCGGAGAAGAGCCCGGGGTGCGGAGAGCGTCGCATGAGACACGTAGCGTACTCATAAGTAAGCGGACCGTAAACACCCGTGCCGCGGCGGCCGTTGACGCCGCGCGGTAATGCGGTACGGGCCGTTCGCCCCGGCGCGATAAGGTCGGTACCCGACGTTTACGACCAGCAGGGAGCGGTGCAACGTGTCCGGTGGAGAGGTGGCCGGGATCCTCGTGGCCGTCTTCTGGGCGATCCTCGTGTCCTTCATCGCCCTGGTGCTGGTGAGGCTCGCGCAGACCCTGAAGGCGACCACCAAGCTCGTCTCGGACGTCTCCGAGCAGGCCGTGCCGCTGCTCTCCGAGGCCTCCGCGACCGTACGGTCCGCCAACAGTCAGCTCGCCCGCGTCGACTCGATCGCGGCGGACGTCCAGGAAGTCACCGCGAACGCCTCCGCGCTCTCCTCGACCGTCTCCTCCGCCTTCGGCGGACCCCTGGTCAAGGTCGCCGCGTTCGGCTACGGCGTCCGCCGCGCCATCGGCCGCAAGCCGGCCGCGGAGCCCGCGCCCGAGCGCACCGTCGTCATCGGAAAGAGCCTGCCGTCCGCCCGGCGCGGCAGCCGCCGCCGCACCCGTGGGAAAGGCTGACCCGAGGAATGTTCCGCCGCACCTTCTGGTTCACGACCGGTGTCGCCGCCGGCGTCTGGGCCACCACCAAGGTCAACCGCAAGCTGAACCAGCTCACCCCGGAGAGCCTGGCCATGCAGGCCGCCGACCGCGCCGTCATCGCGGGCCGCAAGGTCAAGCTCTTCGCCCTCGACGTGCGCGACGGCATGGCGGACCGCGAAGCGGCCCTCAAGGACGCCCTCGGCCTGACCGCACCGGCGGGCGGCCCCGAGCGGCAGGCGCTGCCCGTACAGCGCGGGTTCGCCGCCCTCGACCCGCAGCAGACGAAGTACCCGTACAACCGGAATGAGGACCACTGATGGAGTCGGCTGAAATCCGCCGCCGCTGGCTGCGCTTCTTCGAGGAGCGTGGGCACCATGTCGTGCCGTCGGCGTCGCTGATCGCGGACGACCCGACGCTGCTCCTGGTCCCCGCGGGCATGGTCCCCTTCAAGCCGTACTTCCTCGGCGAGGTCAAGGCCCCCTGGCAGCGCGCCACCAGCGTGCAGAAGTGCGTCCGCACCCCGGACATCGAAGAGGTCGGCAAGACCACCCGGCACGGCACCTTCTTCCAGATGTGCGGCAACTTCTCCTTCGGCGACTACTTCAAGGAAGGCGCCATCACGTACGCCTGGGAGCTGCTCACCAGCTCCGTGGCGGACGGCGGCTACGGCCTGGACCCCGAGAAGCTCTGGATCACCGTCTACCTCGACGACGACGAGGCCGAGCGGATCTGGCGCGAGGTCGTCGGCGTTCCCGCCGAGCGCATCCAGCGCCTCGGCAAGTCGGAGAACTACTGGTCCATGGGTGTCCCCGGACCCTGCGGCCCCTGCTCCGAGATCAACTACGACCGCGGCCCCGAGTTCGGCGCCGAGGGCGGCCCGGCCGTCAACGACGAGCGCTACGTGGAGATCTGGAACCTGGTCTTCATGCAGTACGAGCGCGGCGCGGGCGACGGCAAGGAGGACTTCCCGATCCTCGGGGACCTCCCCAGCCAGAACATCGACACCGGCCTCGGCCTGGAACGCCTCGCGATGATCCTCCAGGGCGTCCGGAACATGTACGAGACCGACACCCTGCGCGTCGTCATGGACAAGGCCACCGACCTGACCGGCGTGGCCTACGGCGCCGAAGCGGCCTCGGACGTCTCGCTGCGCGTGGTCGCCGACCACCTCCGTACGTCCGTCATGCTCATCGGCGACGGCGTCACCCCCGGCAACGAGGGCCGCGGCTACGTCCTGCGCCGCATCATGCGCCGCGCCATCCGCAACATGCGCCTCCTCGGCGCCACCGAGCCGGTCGTCGCCGAGCTGGTGGACACCGTCATCAAGACGATGGGGCAGCAGTACCCGGAGCTCCTGACGGACCGTAAGCGCATTGAGACGGTGGCGCTCGCCGAGGAGGCCGCCTTCCTCAAGGCCCTCAAGGGCGGCACCAACATCCTCGACACCGCCGTCACCGAGACCAAGGCCGCCGGCGGCCGGGTGCTGGCCGGCGAGAAGGCGTTCCTGCTCCACGACACCTGGGGCTTCCCGATCGACCTCACCCTGGAGATGGCCGCCGAACAGGGCCTGTCCGTGGACGAGGACGGCTTCCGCCGCCTGATGAAGGAGCAGCGGGAGCGGGCCAAGGCCGACGCCAAGGCCAAGAAGACCGGCCACGCCGACCTCTCCGCGTACCGCGAGATCGCCGACGACTCCGGCGCGACCGACTTCACCGGCTACACCCTCACCGAGAACGAGTCGACCGTCGTCGGCCTGCTCGTCGACGGCGTGCCCTCGCCCGCCGCCGCCGAGGGCGACGAGGTCGAGGTCATCCTCGACCGCTCCCCGTTCTACGCCGAGGGCGGCGGCCAGCTCGCCGACACCGGCCGCATCCGGCTGGAGACCGGCGCCGTCATCGAGGTCCGCGATGTCCAGAAGCCGGTGCCCGGCGTCCACGTCCACAAGGGCGTCGTCCAGGTCGGCGAGGTCGTCGTCGGCACCGCGGCGCACGCCGCCATCGACGTGAAGCGCCGCCGTGCCATCGCGCGCGCCCACAGCGCCACCCACCTGACGCACCAGGCGCTGCGCGACGCGCTCGGCCCGACCGCCGCCCAGGCCGGCTCCGAGAACTCGCCCGGCCGCTTCCGCTTCGACTTCGGCTCGCCCAACGCCGTGCCCGGCACGGTCCTCACCGATGTCGAGCAGCGGATCAACGACGTGCTCTCCCGCGAACTCGACGTGCAGGCCGAGGTCATGAGCATCGACGACGCCAAGAAGCAGGGCGCCATCGCCGAGTTCGGCGAGAAGTACGGCGAGCGGGTCCGGGTGGTGACCATCGGCGACTTCTCCAAGGAGCTGTGCGGCGGCACCCACGTCCACAACACCGCCCAGCTCGGCCTGGTCAAGCTGCTCGGCGAGTCCTCCATCGGCTCCGGCGTGCGCCGCGTCGAGGCGCTGGTCGGCGCGGACGCGTACAACTTCCTGGCCAAGGAGCACACCGTCGTCGCCCAGCTGACCGACCTGGTCAAGGGGCGGCCGGAGGAGCTGCCGGAGAAGATCTCCGGCATGCTCGCCAAGCTCAAGGACGCCGAGAAGGAGATCGAGCGGTACCGCGCCGAGAAGGTCCTCCAGGCCGCCGCCGGGCTGGCCGAGGGCGCCAAGGACGTGCGCGGGGTCGCGCTGGCCGCCGGCCGGGTGCCCGACGGCACCTCCGCGGACGACCTGCGCAAGCTCGTCCTCGACGTGCGCGGCCGCATCCAGGGCGGCCGGGCGGCCGTCGTGGCGCTGTTCACCGTCGCGAACGGCCGGCCGCTGACCGTCATCGCCACCAACGACGCCGCCCGCGACCGCGGGCTCAAGGCCGGTGACATGGTCCGTACGGCCGCCAAGACGCTCGGCGGGGGCGGCGGCGGCAAGCCGGACGTCGCCCAGGGCGGCGGCCAGAACCCCGAGGCGGTCGACGAGGCCATCGCCGCCGTCGAACGCCTCGTCGCCGAAGCGGCCT
>NZ_JBHVHQ010000557.1:0-5780 GCF_042800135.1 Streptomyces sp. NPDC057654
CCCAGCCCGACCGCGAAGGTGTCGTCGACCTCCTGCTCCCACGACGGCGCGGCGTCCCCCTCGCGCGGAGGCGGCGCCGCCTCCGACGCCAGCCGTACGGACATGGGGAACCGCTCGGCGAAATCGGGGGCGACTTCCTTCAGCAGGGCCGAGCGGCCGGCCCACCACTCCGCGTCGGACACGCCGGTCGCGGCCGCCGCGCGCCGGGACTCGGCGGCCGTCTGCGCGGCCCCGCGGACGAAGTGGAACAGCGAGCTCACGATGGCCCGCAGCGGCCGGGACGGCAGCCCGGCCCCGTACAGGACGCCCGCCAGCGACTCCAGTACGGCCTGTTCGTGCGGGCCGAGCACCGGGCGCGCGTAGGAGACCTGGAGCACCCACGGGTGACGCAGGTAGAACGCCCTGAGCTCCGTGGCCCATGACGTCACGGCGGCCCGCCACGCGCCGTCCGGGGTGCGGCCGTCGGCCAGTTCGGCGTGCACCCGGTCGTACATCAGGTCGAGGAGTTCCGCCTTGCCCGGTACGTACGTATAGAGGGCCATGGAGGTCCGTCCGAGCCGCTGGGCCACCGCGCGCATCGACAGCCCCTCCATGGAGTCCGCGTCGGCCACGGCGATCGCCGCCGCCACGATGGCGTCGACGCTCAGGGCGGGCTTGGGGCCGGGGGCGGTCCGCGGGGCCCGGCCGTCCGGGTCGGCCCACAGCAGAGCCATGGACACGGCCGCGTCCCCTTGGCCGGCGATGACGCTCACAAGCAACTCCTTATGGCATAAGGTATCGTCCCCTCGCTATTACTTTACAGCCTAAGCAATCCAGGGCGGGCACCCGCCCCACGGGCACGGACCAGGAGAGACGATGACCGAAGCGACGACAGTCGAGGCCACGCTGCACGACGGCGAGACCATCGCGGTGGAGATCCACGGCACCGGGTCCACCGTGCTGCTCCCGGTCGATCCGCGGCCCGTCGAGGGCGCGCAGGCCGAGGAGATGCGCCGCTGGGGTGTGGACCCCGCGCTGGGCCGGAACCTGATCGACGGGCTCGGCGACCGTTTTCGCGTCGTGGCCTTCGGTTACGAGGGCCACGTCATGGCGGTCCCGAAGCCGGACACCCTGACGCCCGCCAACGTCGCCGCCGATCTGCTGGCGGTCGCGGACGCCGCGGGAGCTGACCGGTTCGCCTACTACGGCTACTCCTGGCTGGCCCTCGGCGGCCTCCAGCTCGCGATCCGCACCGACCGCCTCTCGGCGCTGGTCATGGGCGGCTTCCCGCCCATCGGCGGTCCGTACGCGGAAATGCTCCGCGTCACCACGGCCGCCCACGAGATGTCGGTACGGGGCCCGGCCGCGAGCACCCCGCGGCACAGCGATCAGCAGACGGCGGCCGACGACTACGACTGGTCGACCGTCGAGGTGGCGGCGACGGAGGCGCAGACCCGCCAGTTCGTCACGCTCTACCAGGCGCTTCAGGGCTTCGACGACCGGGCGGCGCAGGCCGGGACCGGCTGCCCGCGCCTGTGCTTCGCGGGTTCGGCGGACGAGATCCCGTACGGCGAGCGCTGGGGCGGGGTGACCGTGAGCATCGGGAGCGAGGTCGTGAAGCGGCGCGCCGAGCTGGAGGCCGCCGGGTGGGACGTACGCGTCCTGGACGGGCTCGACCACACGCAGGCCATGCAGCCCGCGAACGCCCTGCCCGTCCTGCGCCCCTGGCTCACCGCCGCGCTCGGCCTCTGATCCTCGCGCTGCGCCCGATGCTTCCCCCGCACGAAGGCGGCCGTCGTACAACCGTACGAACCCTGGCGCCTGAACGCCCCTGCCGCCAGGGCCGTATAGAGCGGTGAACCGTCGACGGAAGAGGAAGCCCACCATGACGCACCAGCCTCAGGAGTCCGCCGTCCCGCGTCGCCGAGCCGTCATCGCCGCGGCCGGGGGCGCGGGACTCGTCGCCGCGCTCGCCGCGTGCGGCGGCTCGGGCGGCGAAGCTGGCAACACTGCCCCCGCCACCAAGACGCCGGACGGTTCCGGCACCACTCCGAGCGAGCAGGGGGCCGGTACGCCCGGCGGCGAGGCGCTGGCCAAGACGTCGGAGATCCCGCAGGGCGGCGGAAAGATCTTCAAGGACCGGAAGGTGGTGGTGACGCAGCCGGCGAAGGGCAGTTTCAAGGCGTTCTCGGCGATCTGCACGCACGAGGGGTGCCTGGTCGGCGACGTGTCGAACGGGACGATCAACTGCCCCTGCCACGGCTCGAAGTACAGCATCGAGGACGGCAGTGTGCGGCACGGCCCCACGACCAGGCCGCTGCCCGCGACGCGGATCTCCGTGCAAGGCGACTCGGTCCGGCTGGGGTGAGACCGCGGCCCCGGATCACGATTCCCCTCACCGCCGGACGCGCGCACGCTCGAAGCAGTCGAGTACGGAATCGGCCGTGGTGACCGTGGCGACGAGCGCGAGGGTGTTGCGGATCATCGCCGCGGTGTAGTCGGCGGGCACGCCCGCGATGGCGTCGGCCGGCACGACGGCCGTATAGCCGAGGTTCACGGCGTCGAAGACCGCCGCCGGGATGGCGACGTTGGCGGAGACGCCGGTGACGATCAGCGTGCGGCAGCCGACGTTGCGCAGCAGGGCGTCCACGTCCGTGCCGGCGATCGGGGACAGCCCGTGCAGCCGCCGTACGACGAGGTCCTGCTCGCCCACCGGTATCGGCTCCGCGATCCGTACCGCCGGGGTCCCGGTGAGCTGCTGTACGGGCAGCCGCTCGGCAGCGCGGAAGAGGCGGGCGTTGCGGTTGGCGCCGCGGCCGTCGGGGCGGCGCTCGGCGACGGCGTGCAGCACCTGGACGCCCGCCGCGTGCGCGCCCGAGACGAGGCGGGCCACTTGGACGAGGGTGCCGGACTTCCGTGCGGCGGCGGCGAGTTCGGGCAGCGCGCTCTCCGTTCCGACCACGCCGCGCTGACACTCGACGGTGAGCAGCACGGTGGTCGCCGGGTCGAGCTGCGCGGCGAGCCGGTCGTCGGCGCGTGACCCCGTTGCGCTTGACGTCCCGTCAGCCGGTTCTCCTGACGAAGTCATATCCGATCCCTCCCGGCTCTCCCCCGTGCGTGCGAACCGTGTATACGAGCCCCGGCCGGCGGCCCCGGCCGGAGCGGGCGACGCTAGCGGCCATTGCGTGGAGAGGGAAGAGCCCCCATGCTGCTTTTCTGACGCTCAGTCAGCTAAGCGCGGTCGATCACGCAGGGTCGGCTGCCGGAAGGGGAGGCGGGCATGGCCCCCACGCAGCGGCGAGGCCGCCGGATCATGATGTCGGACGCGGAGCTGGACGCCTTCCTCGCCGAGCAGCGCACCTGCCGGGTGGCGACGGTCGGCCAGGACGGCCGTCCGCACGCCGGTCCCCTGTGGTTCGCCTGGCACGAGGGCTCGCTCTGGCTCTACTCCCTCACCCGCAGCAAGCGCTGGGCCGATCTGCGGCGGGACCCCCGGATCGCGGTGGTGGTCGACGCCGGGGAGGAGTACGGGGAGCTGCGCGGCGTGGAGCTGACCGGCACGGCGGTCTTCGTCGGCGAGGCGCCGCGCACCGGCGAGCCGCACCCCGAACTCGACGCCCCGGAGCGGGTGTTCGCCGCGAAGAACTTCGGCATGGACGCCATGGTGTACGACGGCCGGCACGCCTGGCTGCGCCTGACGCCGGACTCCGTCGTCTCGTGGGACTTCCGCAAGCTGTCCGGCTGACCCGCGCGCCGTCCGCGATTCGACGCCCCTGACGCCCCCGTCCGGCCTGTCGTCAGGCGCCGACCGCCGCCCCCGCCGCGCGCAGCGCCTGAACGGCCGCCCGGATGGACGGCCGGCGGTCCGCGTCCGCCCGCCAGATGGCGTAGATATGCCGGCGCATGGTGTGCCGTACGGGCACCACGCGCACCCCCTCCGGAACCGGGCCCCGCCCGAGCCGCGGCGCGACGGCGACGCCGAGACCGGCGTCGATCAGGGCTAGCTGGGTGTGGTGCTCCTCGGCCATGTGGGAGATGCGCGGCTCGACGCCTTTGCCGCGCAGGGTCAGCATCAGCCAGTCGTGGCAGAACTCGCCCTTGGGCCAGGAGACCCACTCGTCGTGCGCGAAGTCTTCGAGGTCCACCTCGTCGCGGTCGGCGAGCGGGTGGCCGGCTGGCATCGCGACGTCCGCGGGGTCGTCCAGGATCGGCGCCTTGGCCAGCCCCTCGGGCAGCGGCAGCGGCTTGTTGTACCAGTCGAGGACGATCGCTATGTCGATGTCGCCGCGCACCACACGCGGCACCGCCACGTCCGGCTCCATCTCCTCCAGCCTGCTCCGGAGCTTGGGGTGGGCGCGGCGCAGTTCGGCGAGCGCGGCGGGGAACAGGCCGCGGGCGGCCGTCGGGAAGGCGCCGAGCAGCAGATCGCCGACGGCCTCGCCGCGCTGCGCCTCCAAGTCGGCCTGGGCCAGCTCCACTTGGGAGAGGATGCGGGCGGCGTGGTCGGCGAGCAGCCGCCCGGCGTCGGTGAGGCGTACGCCGCGGCCGTTCTTGGCGAGCAGTTGCTGTCCTGTCTCGCGCTCCAGCTTCGCCAGTTGCTGGGAGACGGCGGAGGTGGTCACGTGCAGCCCGTCCGCGGCGCCGCTCACCGAGCCGTGGCGGGCCACGGCGTGCAGCGTCCGCAGGCGATCAAGGTTCAACATGTAAGTGATGCTACGCGATGACGCGCACTTTATTTTGCTTGTGCTAAGTGATCGCGCCCACCATCGTGGAGCCCATGAGCATCACCGACGCCCGCCGGATGGCGTCCGCCTCCCCCGCCCCGGACTCCTCCGCTGCCCCGGACTCCTCCCCCGCCCCGGGCCCTTCGCCCGCCGCCGCGCCGCGCCGCGGCGCCCTCGACTGGCGGATCCGGTTCGCCGTCCTCTGCCTCATCTGGGGCCTCAGCTTCCTGTTCATCAAGGTCGGCACCGACGGGTACGCGCCGCTCGACGTCTCCCTCGGCCGGATGGTCTTCGGCTCCGCGGTGCTCGTGGCCGTGCTGGCCGTCAAGCGGCAGCGGCTGCCGCGCGCCGGGCGCACCTGGGCCCATCTGCTCGTCGCGGCCTTCTTCCTCAACGCCCTGCCGTTCACGCTCTTCGCCTACGCCGAGACGACCATCACCTCCACCCTCGCCGGCATCTGCAACGCCACGTCCCCGCTGTGGGGCATGGTCCTCTCGCTCGTCGCCCTGTCCGAGGACCGGCCGACCCGGCGGCGCTTCGCGGGGCTCGGCCTCGGCTTCGCCGGCGTGCTGACCGTGCTCGGCGCCTGGCAGGGGTTCTCCGGCCAGGACCCGGCGGGCACGGCGATGGCCCTGGTCGCGGCGGTCAGCTACGCCGTCGGCTGGATCTACGTACGGCGCAACCTCGCGGGCACGGGCGAGTCCAACCTCGCGCTGTCCGGCGCCCAGTTGCTGGTCGGCACCGTCCAGCTGGCCGTCGCCACCCCGCTGTTCAGCTCCTTCCCGAGCTCGTTCCCGCTGGTGCCGCTGCTCGCGATCGCGGCGCTCGGCGCGCTGGGCACGGGCGTCGCGTTCCTCATGCAGTACGGGCTGGTCGCCGAGGTGGGCCCCACCACCGCGATGCTCGTCACCTACTTCACCCCGGTGATCGCGACCGCCGCGGGCGTCACCCTGCTCGGCGAGCGGCTCACCTGGAACACCCCGGTCGGCGCGGTGATCGTGCTCGCGGGCGCGGCCCTCACCCAGAGCAAGCGGCGGCCCGCCCGGCCCGAAGCCGCAACGGCCGAAAAGCCGGTGG
>NZ_JBHVHQ010000558.1:0-5777 GCF_042800135.1 Streptomyces sp. NPDC057654
GTGCACTCGCCCGCGCGAAGGGCGCGGGCCGCGAGGTGCACGGCGACCAGCGACGAGGAGCAGGCGGTGTCCACGGTGATCGCGGGCCCCTGGAGCCCCAGCTGGTAGGCGACCCGGCCGGACAGGACGCTGGTGGAGATGCCCGCGATGAACAGGCCCTCCAGTTCGTCGGGCACGTCGCGCATGCTGCCGCCGTACCCCTGGTACGAGGCGCCCGCGAAGATGCCCGTGCGGGTGCCGTGCAGGGTGGCCGGGTCGATGCCCGCGCGCTCGACGGCCTCCCAGGAGGTCTCCAGGAGCAGCCGCTGCTGCGGGTCCATGGCGAGGGCCTCGCGCGGGGAGATCCCGAAGAACGCGGGGTCGAACCGCCCTGCGTCATGGACGAAGCCGCCCGCCGCCGCGTAGCTCTTGCCGGGCCGGTCGGGGTCGGCGTCGTACAGGTCGTCCAGGTCCCAGCCGCGGTCGGCGGGCAGTTCGGTGACGGCGTCCCGCCCCTCCGCCACCAGGCGCCACAGGTCTTCGGGGGTCCGTACGCCGCCGGGGTAGCGGCAGCTCATGGCGACGATGGCGATCGGGTCGTCGTCCACCGGGGCGGCTGCTACGGGCGGGGCGGTCGCGGCGCCCGCCGCCTCTTCTCCGGCGTCCGCGTCGCCCAGGAGGAGCGTCCCCAGGTGGCGGGCCAGGGCCGTGGCCGAGGAGTAGTCGAAGACGACGGTGACGGGCAGCTTGAGGCCGGTGGCGGAGTTGAGCCTGTTGCGCATGTCGACGGCGGTCAGCGAGTCGAAGCCCAGCTCGCGGAAGGCGCGGCCGGGTGTGACGGCGTCCGGCGAGTCGTGGCCGAGGACGCCGGCCGCGTGCGTACGGACCAGGTCGGCGAGCGTCCGGTTCCGTTCGGCCGGCGACTGCGCCCGCAGTCTGCTCCGCAGCGCGGCGGTGGTCCCGCCTTCAGCGCCGCCCGGCTCCGGCTCGTGTTCAGCCGTCAGCACAGCGCGTACGTCCGGGAGTTCGCCGATGAGCGGGCTGGGCCGGGCCGAGGTGAAGACGGGGGCGAAGCGGTCCCAGTCGACGTCGGCGACGAGCACGACGGTCTCGTCGTGGTCCAGCACCTGCTGGAGCCCGGTGATGGCCACCGGGGGCGGCATGAAGAGGATGCCGTGGCCGCGCAGCTCCTCCTCGACGAGGTTGGCGGCCATGCCGCCGCCGTCCTCGGGGCTCCAGATGCCCCACACCACGGAGGTCGCGGCCAGGTCGCGGGCGCGGCGGCGCTCGGCCAACCCGTCGAGGTAGGCGTTGGCGGCGGCGTACGCGCCGTGGATGGCGCTGCCCCACACCCCGGAAATGGAGGAGAACAGCACGAACGCGTCGAGCGCTTCTCCATCGTCGCCGTCGTTCCCGCCGCCGTCGAAGAGCAGGTCGAGATTGCGGGCCCCGCCGACCTTCGCGTACAGCGTCTCGGCGAACTCGTCCAGGTCGGTGTCGGGCAGCGGCACCAGTGAGCCGCCGCCCGCGGCGTGCAGGACGGTGCGGATCTCGCAGCCGTCCTGTTCCAGCTCCTCCTTCAGGGAGCGCAGCGCGTCGAGGTCGGCGACGTCGCAGGAGGCGAGGGTCGTGCGGGCGCCGAGGCCGGTGAGCTCCTCGGACAGTTGGGCCGCGCCGGGCGCGTCGGGGCCGCCCCGGCTGACCAGCACGATGTGCTCCGCGCCGCGCCGGGCCAGCCAGCGGGCGATCTGGGCGCCGATGCCGCCCGTGCCGCCGGTGATCAGGGTGGTGCCGCGGGGTCGCCAGTCGCGAGGCGCGGGGGTGTCGCCGAGCGGGGCCCGTACGAGGCGGCGGCCGTGGCAGCCCGACGCGCGCAGGGCCACCTGGTCCTCGTCGCCGAGGCCGCCGGCCAGGGTCCGGCAGAGCATGGCGGCGGTGGCGTCGTCCAGGGTCTCCGGGAGGTCGACGAGGCCGCCCCAGCGGCGCGGGTACTCCAGGGCGGCCACGCGGCCGAGGCCCCACAGCAGGTTCGCGGCGGCGCTGACCGGCCCGTCGTCGGGGCCGGTGGCGACGGCGCCGCGAGTGGCCCACCACAGGGGCGCTTCGACCCCGGCGTCGCCGAGGGCCTGCACCAGGGCCAGGTTCAGCGCGGTGCCCATGGGGACGGTGGTGTGGGTGGGGTGGGGGCTCTCGTCCAGGCCCAGCAGGGACAGCACGCCGTCGACCGGGGCGTCCAGCGCGGCCATCGCGTCAATGGTTTCGGCCAGGCGCGCGGCGAGGGTCGCGCGGTCGGTGTCCGCCTCGGTGAGGAGGAGGCGGACGGTGGCGGCACCGGCTTCCTCCAGGGTGCGGACGCAGTCGGCCGAGCCCACGCCCGCCGCGTGCTCGGTGTGCTCCGCCTCCGTGGCCGACGACAGGACCAGCCAGGCGCCGGACGGCGCTGTGGGCGCGCCCTCGGGCAGGGCCCGCCAGTCCAGCCGGTACCGCCAGGAGTCCACCACGGAACGCTCCTGACGACGTGCCCGCCAGTCCGTGAGAGCGGGCAGTACGACATTCAGCGGATCGGTCGGGGCGACGCCGATGGCCGAGGTCAGCCGGTCGAGATCGCCGCCGCCGATCGCTTCCCAGAACCCGTCCTGATCCGTTCCGCCGGCTCCACTGGTGCCGATGTTCCGTGCGCCGTCGGGGTCTTGGAGCCAGTAGGACTTGCGCTGGAAGGCGTACGTCGGCAGGGCCACGTGCCCGCTGCCGGTGCCGGACCCGCTGTCTGGGAATACGCGCCGCCAGTCGGGCGACAGCCCATTGGCCCACGCCTCCCCGAGCGAGAGCAGCATCCGGTCCGGGCCGCCGTCGTCCCGCCGCAGCGTGCCGAGGGCGACGGCGGGCCCCTGCCCGGAGTCGGCGACGCCCGCGGCGTCGGCGGTCTCCTGCACGCCGAAGGTGAGGACGGGGTGCGCGCTGGGCTCGACGAAGAACCGGAACCCGGCGTCGAGCAGGGTACGAGTCGCCTTCTCGAACTCGACGGTGTGCCGCAGATTGCGGTACCAGTACTCGGCGTCGAGGGCACTGGTGTCCAGCAGGTCCCCGGTGACGGTGGAGTAGAACGGCACGTCGGACTGGCGTGGCGTCAGCTCTGCCAATTCAGAAAGGAGTTGTTCATGAATGTCTTCGACATGAGCGGAGTGCGAGGCGTAATCCACGGGTACGCGCCGGGCCCGCACCTCCCGCGCATCGGCCTGCTCCAGCAACTCGTCGAGCGCACGCGCGTCACCCGACACCACGGTGGAGGCGGGGCCGTTGACGGCAGCGACGGACAACGCACCGCCCCAGTCGCTCAGCCACTCCCCCACCTCAGCGGCAGGCAACGCCACGGACACCATCCCGCCGCGCCCCGACAAGGCACGCAACGCCTTGCTCCGCAACGCCACCACCCGCGCCGCGTCATCCAACGACAGCGCCCCGGCGACGCAGGCGGCAGCGATCTCACCCTGCGAATGACCGACGACAGCACCCGGCTCCACCCCGTACGAACGCCACACCGCCGCCAGCGACACCATCACCGCGAACAAGGCCGGCTGCACCACGTCAACCCGCCCCAACGACGGAGCACCAACCCGTGCCCGTAGAACATCCTCCAACGACCAGTCAACAAACGGAGCGAGAGCCCGCCCACACTCCGCAACCCGATCCGCGAACACCGGCTCCGCAGCCAGCAGTTGAGCAGCCATCCCCACCCACTGCGAACCCTGCCCAGGGAAGACGAAGACCGTGCGGCCCGATGTCTCGACGTCTGCCTGGACCAGGTGCGGGGTGGGTGTGCCGTCGGCCAGAGCCCGCACTCCGGCGGTCAGTGCGTCGAGGTCCGTGCCCACGACGACGGCCCGGTGTTTGAGAGCCGCCCGGGTCGTGGCGAGTGCGCGGCCGATCCCGTGGGGCGGGGTCGGCGTGGCGGCCGCCAGGTGGCTGAGCAGCCGTCGCGCCTGGTCGCGCAGGGCCTCTTCGCTGCGGGCGGAGAGCACCCACGAGAGGTTCGAGGGTAGGGGCGCGGTGACGTCAGCCGTGTCGGCGGCAGCCGGCTCGGGTGCCTGCTGCGCCGGCTCCACCCGCTGTGCCTGTTCCAGGACCACGTGGGCGTTGGTGCCGCTGACGCCGAACGCGGAGACGCCCGCGCGTCGCGGACGCCCGGTCTCCGGCCACGGTTCCGCCCGCGTGAGCACCCGCACCGCGCCGGACGTCCAGTCGACCATGGGCGTCGGCTCGTCGGCGTGCAGGGTCGGGGGCAGTTCGCCGTGGGTCATGGCCAGTACGGTCTTGATGACGCCGCCCACGCCGGCGGCGGCGGAGGTGTGACCGATGTTGGACTTCAACGATCCGAGCCACAACGGCCGCTCTGCCGGGCGGCCCTGACCGTACGTCGCCAGGAGCGCCCGCGCTTCGATCGGGTCGCCCAGCCGGGTGCCCGTGCCGTGCGCCTCCACCGCGTCGACGTCGGCGGCGGTCAGCCCGGCGTCCGCGAGCGCGGCCCGGATCACCTGCCGCTGGGCGGGGCCGCTGGGCGCGGTGAGGCCGTTGCTCGCGCCGTCCTGGTTGACGGCGGAGCCGCGGACCACGGCCAGCACGGGGTGCCCGTTGCGACGGGCGTCGGAGAGCCGTTCCAGCAGCAGTACCCCGGCGCCCTCGGACCAGCCGGTGCCGTCCGCGCCCGCGCCGAACGCCTTGCAGCGGCCGTCCGCGGACAGCGCCCGCTGCCGGCTGAAGGCGACGAAGGCGTCGGGCGTGGCCATCACCGCCACGCCGCCCGCCAGGGCGAGCGAGCAGTCGCCCGCCCGCAGGGCCCGGATCGCAAGGTGCAGGGCGACCAGAGAGGAGGAGCAGGCGGTGTCCACGCTCACCGCGGGCCCTTCGAGGCCCAGGGTGTAGGCGACGCGTCCGGAGACGACACTGCTGGCCGTCCCGGTGTCCAACAGACCCTGCACTTCCGGCAGCTGACGGGATGTCGCGCCGTAGTCGTTGCCCATCGCGCCGAGGAAGACGCCGGTCGGCGTCCCGCGCAGCGAGGTCGGATCGACCCCGGCCCGTTCCACGGTCTCCCAGGCGGTCTCCAGGATCAGCCGCTGCTGCGGGTCCATGGCAAGCGCCTCACGCGGGGAGATGCCGAAGAACTCGGCGTCGAACTCCGCGGCGTCGTGGAGGAACCCGCCGTGCCGGGTGTAGGAGGTGCCGGGCCGGTCGGGGTCGGGGTCGTAGAGGGCCTCGGTGTCCCAGCCCCGGTTGACGGGCCATCGCGTGATGGCGTCGCCGCCACCGGCCACGAGTTTCCAGAGCCGCTCGGGCGTGTCGGCTCCGCCGGGGTAGCGGCAGCCCATGGCGACGACGGCGATCGGCTCGTGCCGGGCATCCTCCGCGTCCCGCAGCCGCCGCTTGGCCTCGCCGAGGTCGGCGGTGGCGCGCCTGAGGTAGTCGAGCAGCTTCTTGTCGTCCAGTTTCTGGGCGTCGGACATCGGTGTCAGCTCTCTCTCAGCTCTCTCAGGTCTCTCAGGCCATGCCGAAGTTGTCGTCGAGCAGTGCGAACAGTTCGTCGGCCGAGGCCGAGGCCGTGTCGGTGGCCGTGGCTGGGGCCGCGGTCGCGGCTGGGGCTGTCGTCGCGTCCGTCTCGTCGGCCGGGTGGCCGGCGGCGGACTCCAGCGGGCGGCCGCCGGGACCGTCAGGGTTATGGGGACCGCGGGGCCCGGTGCCCGGGCCGACGCGTCGCATCCAGTCGCACAGCAGGTCGTTCAGCCGGTCGCCGATCCCTTCGG
>NZ_JBHVHQ010000559.1:0-5768 GCF_042800135.1 Streptomyces sp. NPDC057654
CTCTCGCGCGTGCGAGGCCGTACGAGCCCGTGTCGGGCTCAGCCGCGCGCCGGTACCGACTCCGGGGCGACCAGTTCGCGCGAGACGAAGTCCACCAGCAGCTCCCGCATCACGGTGATCGTCATGCCCGGCGCACCCGTGAGGACCTGGATGGCCGCGCCGTCGGTGAGGGCGGTCAGCCGCAGGGCCACGTTCTCGGGGTCGGCGTCGGGGCGGAAGACGCCTTGGCGGGTGCCGCGTCGCACGGTCCGTACGACGGCCTCGTGCCAGCGGGCGTAGAACTCGTTGTGGGCGGGGCGGAATTCGGGGCGTACGACGGCCTCGGCCCAGTACTGGAGCCAGATCGACCACTCGTCGCGGACCCGGCCCACCCGCGGCAGCTGCATGTCGATGAGCTTGAGCAGCCGCTCGTGGGCGTTGTCGATGGCCTTGAGCTCGACGCTCTGCCGGTCGAACGCCTGCTCCACGCAGTATTTGAGGGCCGCGGTGAGCACGTCGTTCTTGCCGGGGAAGTAGTAGTGCACGGTGCCGGTGCTGGTGCCGCAGACCTTGGCGATGTCCGCGATCCGCACGGCGTGGAAGCCGCGCTCGGCGATCAGCTGCCAGGTGGCCTCCAGGATGGCCTGTCGGCGGTCCTCGTCGCTGCGGGGCCTGTCCGCCATGTCCGCCGTCTCCCCCCATCGGTTCCGGTCGTTCCCTGCGGCGCCCCAGTCTACTGACGCGGCAGTCAAAGGCAAGATCCGGGCCCACCCATCGCAACATCGCGCTCCACCATGGCAATTCTGTGCTTTCTCTTGACATCCCCTCGACCCGAGGAGCTAACTGACGCATCAGTCAGACACTCCGGTCGAACCGAGGAGGAGACTCCGTGCGGAGCACAGAACACGCCGGGAAGGTCGCGCTGATCACCGGCGGCGGCACCGGTATCGGCCGGGCGGCGGCGCGGGACTTCGCCGCCGGCGGGGCCAAGGTCGTCGTCTGCGGGCGCCGCCCCGAACCGCTCGAAGAGGTGCGCGCCGAGCTCGCCGCCGCCGGCGCCGACTGCCTCGCGCTGCCCGCCGACATCCGCGACGAGGAGCAGGTGGCCGAGGTCGTCGAGCGGGCCGTCGAGGCATACGGGCGGATCGACGTCCTGGTCAACAACGCGGGCGGGCAGTTCACCGCGCCCGCCGAGGACATCACGCCCAAGGGCTGGCGCGCCGTGCACCGCCTCGCCGTCGACGCCGCCTGGGACGTCACCCGCCAGGTCGCGCTCCGCGCCATGCTCCCCCAGCGCTCCGGCGTCGTCTTCTTCATCGCCTTCTCGCCGCGCCGCGGCATCCCCGGCATGATCCACGCCACCGCCGCCCGCGCCGCCGTGGAGAACCTCGCCGCCGGGCTGTGCCTGGAGTGGAGCCGCTACGGCATCCGCACCGTCTGCGTCGCGCCCGGCACCATCGCCACCGACGGCCTCGACGACGCCTATTCGGCCGCCGAGCGCGCCCAGTGGGAGCAGGCCGTGCCGCTCGGCCGGCTCGGCCGCCCCGAGGACGTCTCCGGCGTCATCTCCTTCCTCGCCTCCCCCGGCGGCGCGTACGTCTCCGGCACCACCGTCGTCGTGGACGGCGGCGCCGACGCCTGGGGCACCGGCCACCCCGTACCAGCGCCCCTCCCGGAGGTCCCCCGATGACGCTCGCCGCCACCGAAGCTCATACAGAGCCCGGACGCGATCTCGACGCGCTCTTCTCGCCCCGCGCCGTCGCCGTCGTCGGAGCCAGCGACGACCAGTCCAAGTACGGGAACTGGATCAGCGTGCAGGCGCTGCGGATGAGCGGCGAGCGCCCCGTGCACCTCGTCAACCGGCGCGGCGGCCCGGTCCTGGGCCGCCCCGCGTACCGCTCGCTCGCCGAGATCCCCGGTCCCGTGGACCTCGTCGTGATCGCCGTGCCCGCCGCCGGGTTCGAGGCCGCCGTCGAGGAGGCGCTGGCCGTGGGCGCGCGCGCCGTCGTCGGGATCACGGCGGGCTTCGGCGAGCTGGGCGCGGACGGCAAGGTGCGCGAGGCGGCGCTCGCCGAGCGGGTGCGCGCGGCGGGCGCCGTGCTGCTCGGCCCCAACTGCCTCGGCGTGCTGGACAGTACGAGCGGGCTGTACCTCGCCTCCAACACGCTGCCGGCCGGCCCGGTCGGGCTGATCTCGCAGAGCGGCAACATGGCCCTCGAACTCAGCGCCTTCCTCACCGGCCGCGGCCTCGGCTTCTCCCGCTTCGCCTCGCTCGGCAACCAGGCCGACCTGAACGCCGCCGATCTCGTACGGGCCTACGCCGCCCACGACGGCACCGAGCTGATCGCCGTGTACTGCGAGGACTTCGGCGACGGCCGCGCGTTCGTCGCCGCCGCCTCGGAGGCCGTCGCGGCGGGCAAGCCCGTCGTCCTCCTCACGGTCGGCGGCAGCGCCGCGTCCGTGCGCGGCGCGAAGTCCCACACCGGGGCGCTGACCAGCGACACCTCCGTGATCGACGCGGCCTGCCGGGCCGCCGGCGTGGACCGCGTGAACAGCCCCCGCGAAATGGCGGACCTGCTGGCCGCGCTGCACCGGTTCGGGCCCGCGCCCGCCCGCCGGGTCGCGGTGCTCGCGGACGGCGGCGGCCACGCCTCCGTCGCCTGCGACGTGGCGGAGACGTGCGGACTGTCCGTACCGGAGTTCGCCCCGGCCACGGCGGACGCTCTGCGCGCCGGGCTGCCGCCGTCCGCGGGCGTCGGCAACCCGGTGGACCTCGCGGGCGCGGGCGAGCAGGACATCGCCTCCTTCGCCCGCACCCTCGACGTGCTGCTCGCCGACCCGGACACCGACTCCGTGCTGGTCACCGGCTACTTCGGCGGCTACGGAACGTACGGCGAGGCGCTGGGCGCCCGCGAGACCGCCACCGCTCGCGCCATGGGCGAGTCCGTGCGGCGGCACGGCAGGCCCGTCGTGGTGCACACGATGTGCGCGGACAGCCCGGCCGCCGACGAGCTGCGCGCCCAGGGAGTGCCGGTGTTCGGCGCGGTCGAGGACGCCGCCCGGACGCTGGGCATGCTCGCCCGGCGCGCCGCCCCGGTGGCCGCGTCCCGGCCGATACCCGTCGCGCCCCCGCCGGCCGACGACGGCTACTGGTCGGCGCGCGAGCTGATCCGTACGGCCGGGGTCGCCTTCCCGGCCGCCCGTCTGGTCCGCAGCGCCGACGACGCCGCCGACGCCGCCCGCGCCATCGGCGGGCCCGTCGTCCTCAAGGCGCTCGGCCTGCTCCACAAGTCCGACTCCGGCGGCGTCGCGCTCGGCCTGCGCGACGAGGAGTCCGTACGCGCCGCCCACGCCGACATGGCGCGGCGGCTGGACCCGCCGGGGTTCTGCGTCGAGGCGATGGCCGATCTCGGCGACGGCGTGGAGCTGATCGTCGGCGTGCAGCGCGACCCGCGCTTCGGGCCGGTGGCGATGGTCGGGCTCGGCGGGGTGGCCACCGAGGTGCTGCGCGACGTGGTGTTCGCGCTGGCCCCGGTCACCCCCGCGCACGCCCGCGCCGTCCTCGGCGAGCTGCGCGCCGCCGCCCTGCTGCGCGGGGTGCGCGGCAGACCGGCTGTGGACCTCGACGCGCTCGCCGCGGCCGTCGCGACAGTCACGGAAGTCGCCGCCGCCCACCCGGAGATCACCGAGCTGGAGGTCAACCCCCTGCTCGCGACGGCGGACGGCTGCCTGGGCCTCGACGCCCGGATCGTCCTGGAGAACTGAACCCCCGCCCCCACACCTCTGCGTAAAGGAGCAGTACATGGAGTTCGCCCTCACCCCCCGGCTGGCCGAACTGAAGCACCGCGCGGCCGGCCTGGCCGAGAAGATCATGCCGTACGAGGACGCCTGCGAGGCCGACAACGGCCTGCCGCCCGAAGCGCTCGCCGCCATCCGCGAGGAGGTGCTGGCCAGCGGCCTGCAAGCGATCAACATGCCCGCCGAGTGGGGCGGCGCCGGGCTCGGCGTCCTCGAACAGGCCGTGGTCCAGGACGAGCTGGGCAAACTCACCAACGCGCTGTGGGACACCGTCTGGCGCCCCGCCAACTGCCTGCGCGCCGCCACCCCCGAGCAGCGCGAACGCTATCTCCTCCCCGGCATCCAGGGCCGCTGCCGCGACGCCGTCGCCATCACCGAGGCCGACGCGGGCTCCGACCCGTCCGGCATCGCCACCACCGCCGAGCCGGACGGCGACGGCTATGTCGTCAACGGCGAGAAGTGGTTCGTCACGGTCGGCGACGCCGCGGACTTCCTGATCGTGCTGGCCAACGTACGGACCGACGGCGGGGAGGGCGCGCCCACCCTGTTCATCATCGACAAGGACCACCCGGGCGTCACCCTCAAGCGCACCCCGCGCTACACGCACACCTTCGTCTACGAGCACCCCGAGTTCGTCTTCGAGGACGTACGGGTCGGCGCGGACGCCGTGCTCGGCGGCGTCGGCCAGGGGTACGAGCTGACCCGCGACTGGTTCACCGAGGAGCGGCTGATGATCGGCGCCCGCACCATCGGCGCCGCCGAGCGGGCCCTGTCGCTGGCCACCGAGTGGGCGCGCGGCCGGATGCAGGGCGGCGAGCCGCTGATCAGCCGCCAGCTCATCCAGGGCATGCTCGCCGACTCCGTCGTGGACATCGCCGCCAACCGGGCCCTCACCCACCAGGTTGCGTGGGAGTTCGACCAGGCCGACGGGTCCGAGAACGGCCGCAAGCTGCTCCACGCCAAGGCCGCCACGGTCAAGCTCGCCGCCTCGGAGGCGTCCAACCGGGTCGCCGACCGCGCACAGCAGATCTTCGGCGGCCGCGGCTACATGCGCGACTACCCCGTCGAGCGGATCTGGCGCGAGCTGCGCGTGGACCGCATCTGGGAGGGCACCTCGGAGATCCAACGCCTCGTCATCGCCAATGAGATCAATAAGCGCGGCCTGTCTGACCTGCTATCGTTCCGAAAGGAAGCGTAAATGGGCGCCGCCGAGGCCGGCACGGTCCACACCGCGCGGCACGGCTCGGTCGCCGTGCTCACGCTGCGCCGGGAGGCGAAGCTCAACGCGCTCTCCACGCGCTTGGAGGCCGAGCTGCTGGCGGCAGTGCGGTCGGAGCCCGTACGGACCAGCCGCGCCGTGGTGATCACCGGCGGCCTGACGGTGTTCTCCGCCGGGGCGGACGTCGGCGAGCTGCGCGAGATGACGCCGGAGGCGATAGCCGCCTACTACCGGGCGTCCGGCGCGGTCTACGAAGAGGTCGCGGACCTGGAGCAGCCGGTGGTCGCGGCCATCGCGGGCCACTGCCTGGGCGGCGGCTTGGAACTGGCGCTCGCCGCCGACATCCGCGTCGCGGACGCCACGGCGCGGCTCGGCCTGCCGGAAGTCGGCCTGGGCATCCTGCCCAGCTCGGGCGGCATCACCCGGCTGGTGCGGGCCGTGGGCCCCGCCCGCACCCGCGACCTGGTGCTGCGGGCCCGCCGGATGCCGGTGGCCGAGGCCCGCGAGTGGGGCCTGCTCAGCGAGGTCACGCCCGAAGGGGCGCATATGGAACGTGCGTTGCAGATCGCGGGGGAGCTGGCGGAACACCCGCCGCTGGCCGTGTCGGTCACCAAGCAGGTGATCGCCGCCGCGACGGACGCGCCGCGCGAGTCCGCGCTCCTGCTGGAGCGGCTCGCCTACGCGGCGCTGAACCGGACCGGCTGACGGTCGGGTTGGCCGGCAGGCCGGCTGACGCACAGAGACCGCGGTGGCGGCACGGCTCGTACGACAC
>NZ_JBHVHQ010000560.1:0-5762 GCF_042800135.1 Streptomyces sp. NPDC057654
ACCCTGGCCTGGGTCCGGCGGCGGGGAGCGAACTGTCCTCGTGTGATGCGCCTCGTCCTGTTATGCGGTGTGACTCGGGCCACGATGATTGGGCGTAACGCTCTTTGAGGCAGTGCGATGACTAAAGAGGTGGCAGCAGAGGAGGGAATACGGCTCTCGCCAGAGACGCTGTACAACTCCGCACTCCCGCCCGCGCCGTCGGTTCATCCTGCCGTCGGTCGTCGGCTCCGGTCCATTGTGGACGGGGTCGGAAGCCATTTCCATCGTTCCGAGAGGTTGTTCGTGTCGGCCAGCACATCCCGTACGCTCCCCACGGAGATCGCCGAATCCGAGTCTCTGTTGGCGCTCATCGAGCGGGGAAAGGCTGAGGGGCAGATCGCCGGCGACGACGTGCGTCGGGCCTTCGAGGCTGACCAGATTCCGCCAACCCAGTGGAAGAACGTTCTGCGCAGCCTCAACCAGGTCCTCGACGAGGAGGGTGTGACGCTGATGGTCAGTGCCGCAGAGGCGCCCAAGCGCACCCGCAAGAGCGTCGCAGCGAAGAGCCCGGCGAAGCGCACTGCCACCAAGACGGTGGCGGCCAAGACGGTCACGGCCAAGAAGGCCACCACCACCGCCACCACGTCCGCCGCCGCGGCCGAGGTGACGGACGGCGAGGCCGACGACGCCATGGCATCGCCCGCGAAGAAGGCCGCCGCCAAGAAGGCCGTGGCCAAGAAGACGGTGGCGAAGAAGGCCACCGCGAAGAAGACGGCCGCGAAGAAGACCGCGGGCAAGAAGGACGTCGACGAGATCCTCGACGACGAGGTCGAAGAGGTGCCGACGCCGGGCAAGCCCGAGGAAGAGGAAGAGGGCGGCGAGAACAAGGGCTTCGTCCTCTCCGACGACGACGAGGACGACGCCCCGGCCCAGCAGGTCGCCGTGGCAGGCGCCACCGCCGACCCGGTCAAGGACTACCTCAAGCAGATCGGCAAGGTCCCGCTCCTCAACGCCGAGCAGGAGGTCGAGCTCGCCAAGCGCATCGAGGCGGGGCTGTTCGCCGAGGACAAGCTGGCCAACTCCGACAAGCTCGCCCCGAAGCTCAAGCGCGAGCTGGAGATCATCGCCGAGGACGGCCGCCGCGCCAAGAACCACCTCCTGGAGGCCAACCTCCGTCTGGTGGTCTCCCTGGCCAAGCGCTACACCGGCCGCGGCATGCTCTTCCTGGACCTCATCCAGGAGGGCAACCTCGGTCTGATCCGCGCGGTCGAGAAGTTCGACTACACCAAGGGCTACAAGTTCTCGACGTACGCGACCTGGTGGATCCGGCAGGCGATCACGCGCGCCATGGCCGACCAGGCCCGCACCATCCGCATCCCGGTGCACATGGTCGAGGTCATCAACAAGCTCGCGCGCGTCCAGCGCCAGATGCTCCAGGACCTGGGCCGCGAGCCCACCCCGGAGGAACTGGCCAAGGAGCTCGACATGACCCCCGAGAAGGTCATCGAGGTCCAGAAGTACGGTCGCGAGCCCATCTCGCTGCACACCCCGCTGGGTGAGGACGGCGACAGCGAGTTCGGCGACCTCATCGAGGACTCCGAGGCGGTCGTCCCGGCCGACGCGGTCAGCTTCACGCTCCTCCAGGAGCAGCTGCACTCCGTGCTCGACACGCTCAGCGAGCGCGAGGCCGGTGTGGTGTCCATGCGGTTCGGTCTCACCGACGGCCAGCCGAAGACCCTCGACGAGATCGGCAAGGTCTACGGGGTGACGCGCGAGCGCATCCGCCAGATCGAGTCGAAGACCATGTCGAAGCTGCGCCACCCGTCGCGCTCCCAGGTGCTCCGCGACTACCTGGACTGAGCCTGACGGCCTGACACGGCGAGAACCGCCCCTGACCGATGAGTTCTCGGTCAGGGGCGCTTCTCCGTAGCACGGGGGCCGCGATGCCGGGATGCGACGACGGCCGTATGGAGTGACGCTGGGTACGCACTACACTCCGCACGGTCAGGAGGTCGTATGCGTTCCTTTATTTCCGCGATGCTCGGTGCCCTCGCGCTGGTGGTGGCGATTCCGAGTCCGGCGTCGGCGGATCGGATAGTCGTCGGGGGGCAGCAGGTGGAGGTCGCGGACGCCCCCTGGGTGGTGGCCCTGGCCAGCCGGAGCCGCTTCGGCGCGGCGCGGTCGGGGCAGTTCTGCGGCGGCGTGATGGTCTCGCGCACGGCGGTGGTCACCGCCGCGCACTGCCTGGGCCGGGAGGTGCTCGGCGTGGATCGGCAGGACGTCCGGGACCTGCGGGTTCTCGTCGGGCGCGAGGATCTGGGGGGCGCCGGCGGGCGCGAGATCGAGCTGAAGAAGGACTGGGTGAACCCGGACTACGACTCCGTGAGCAACGCCGGGGATGTGGCGGTGCTCACGCTGGCGGAGCCGGTGCCGGCCTCCGACGTCATCCGAATGGCCCCCAAGGGGGATGCCGCCTACCGGCCGGGCTCCGCGGCCGCGGTCTACGGCTGGGGTGACACCACGGGCAAGGGGAGCTACGCCTCCACCCTGCACGCGGCCCAGGTGCGCGTCCTGGACGACGCGCGGTGCCGGCGCGCGTACCCGGGCAGCGCCGACGGTACGTACCGGCCCTCGTCGATGCTCTGTGCGGGGCAGCCGGGGGGCGGGCGCGATGCCTGCCAGGGGGACAGCGGCGGGCCTCTGGTGGCCCGCGGGCGGCTTATCGGGCTCGTGTCCTGGGGCAGCGGCTGCGGGGAGCCCGACAGCCCGGGTGTCTATACGCGGATCTCGGCGGTCGCGCCGCTGGTGGCGCGGCACGACTGAGCCCGCGCCGTGGGCAGGCCCGGTCCTGGAAGGGGCCGGGCCCGCCCATGGACGTGCCGGTACACACGAGAGCGGGCGGCGTTCCCTGGATCGGGATAGCCGCCCGCGGCTGTCCGGCCCGGCCGGACCTCGCTCGTCGTGGATGCGATGTGTCAGCGTTCCTCGTCGGACGCGGACGCGGACGCCGGCGTAGCGGTCAGCCGCTCCGTCTCGTCCTGTATTTCCGCGGCGATCTTCTTGAGTTCTGGCTCGAACTTGCGCCCATGGTGAGCGCAGAACAGCAGTTCACCGCCGCTCATGAGAACGACGCGCAGGTAAGCCTGGGCGCCGCAGCGGTCGCAGCGGTCTGCGGCCGTCAGCGGGCTCGCGGGGGTCAGAACAGTAGTCACGTCGCCTCTTCTCTAGCTCGACGAGCTGTCGTACCAGGGTCAACATCCAACCAGGCCGAAAACGTTCCCGCTGCCGGCTTTTCCTCGAAACTTCCTTCCGAGGGGTCGGGTCCTGACGGTTTGGCGGCGAATGAGCCGTAGTGCGTTGGCTTACGGTTTCACGTCGCTTGTCGGTATGCGTCCTCCCGGCTGGGTTGCCGGCTTGTTGAAGAGGACGTGCCCGGAGCCTAAATGGTTCATGCCTCCAAGGGAACGTGATGTGGGCGTCACTCCATTGAGGGATCGAACGTACGAACGACTCTGGACTACCATGGGCGTTCTCATGGGTGGCGGCACAAAGGCTCTATCAGGCGTCGGTACCCTCTGAACGGCGACCGAGCCAACCTCTGAACCCGGACTCGGGTCAGACAGAAATTCAGCGAGGAGCGAACCGCGTGACCGCCGATACGTCCGTGCCGTCCACCGCATTGCTGACCGGGGCAGACCGGGACGAATCCAACTACACCGCGCGGCACCTACTCGTCCTTGAGGGCCTGGAAGCCGTCCGCAAGCGCCCCGGCATGTACATCGGGTCGACCGACAGCCGCGGCCTGATGCACTGCCTCTGGGAGATCATCGACAACTCCGTGGACGAGGCCCTGGGCGGCTACTGCGACCACATCGAGGTGATCCTCCACGACGACGGGTCCGTGGAGGTCCGGGACAACGGCCGCGGCATCCCCGTGGACGTCGAGCCGAAGACCGGCCTGTCCGGCATCGAGGTCGTGATGACCAAGCTGCACGCCGGCGGCAAGTTCGGCGGCGGCTCCTACGCCGCCTCCGGCGGCCTGCACGGCGTCGGCGCCTCCGTCGTCAACGCCCTCTCCGCGCGGCTCGACGTCGAGGTCGACCGCAACAGCAAGACCCACTCGATCAGCTTCCGCCGGGGCGTCCCCGGCATCTTCACCGAGTCGGGCCCGGACGCGCCCTTCGACCCGGCGAACGGCCTCCTCAAGGGCAAGCGGGTGCCCAAGACCCGCACCGGCACCAGGGTCCGCTACTGGGCGGACCGGCAGATCTTCCTCAAGGACGCCAAGCTGTCCCTGGAGACGCTGCACGGGCGGGCCCGGCAGACCGCCTTCCTGGTGCCGGGGCTGACCCTCGTCGTGCGCGACGAGCGCGGCCTCGACGGGGAGGGGAAGACCGAGGAGACCTTCCGCTACGACGGCGGCATCAGCGAGTTCTGCGAGTACCTCGCCCAGGACAAGGCCGTCTGCGACGTGCTGCGCCTCAGCGGCCAGGGCACCTTCAAGGAGACCGTCCCGGTCCTCGACGACCTCGGGCACATGACCCCCACCGAGGTCACGCGCGAGCTCGGCGTCGACATCGCGCTGCGCTGGGGCACGGGCTACGACTCCACGGTCCGGTCCTTCGTGAACATCATCGCCACCCCCAAGGGCGGCACCCATGTCTCCGGCTTCGAGCGTTCGCTGACCAAGACGGTCAACGAGGTGCTGCGCTCCGCGAAGCTGCTGCGGGTCGCGGAGGACGACGTCGTCAAGGACGACGCCATGGAGGGGCTCACGGCGGTCGTGACCGTGCGGCTGGCGGAGCCGCAGTTCGAGGGGCAGACCAAGGAGGTGCTCGGCACCTCGGCGGCCGCCCGGATCGTCGGCAACGTGGTCGCCAAGGAGCTCAAGGCGTTCCTGGCCTCGACCAAGCGGGACGCCAAGCAACAGGCGCGGTCGGTCATGGAGAAGATCGTCGCCGCGGCCCGTACGCGCATCGCGGCGCGCCAGCACAAGGAGGCCCAGCGGCGGAAGACGGCGCTGGAGTCGTCCTCGCTGCCCGCGAAACTGGCCGACTGCCGCAGCGACGACGTGGACCGCAGCGAGCTGTTCATCGTCGAGGGGGACTCGGCGCTGGGCACCGCGAAGCTCGCGCGGAATTCGGAGTTCCAGGCGCTGCTGCCCATCCGCGGCAAGATCCTCAACGTCCAGAAGTCGTCCGTCTCGGACATGCTCAAGAACGCCGAGTGCGGCGCGATCATCCAGGTCATAGGGGCCGGCTCGGGACGTACCTTCGACATCGACGCCGCGCGCTACGGCAAGGTCCTGCTGATGGTCGACGCCGACGTCGACGGCGCGCACATCCGCTGCCTGCTGCTCACGCTCTTCCAGCGCTATATGCGCCCGATGGTCGAGGCCGGCCGGGTCTTCGCCACCGTGCCGCCCCTGCACCGGGTCGAGCTGGTGAACCCCAAGAAGGGGCAGGAGAAGTACGTCTACACCTACTCGGACAGCGAGCTGCGGCAGACGCTGCTGGAGTTCGACCGTAAGGGGACGCGCTACAAGGACAGCATCCAGCGCTACAAGGGCCTCGGCGAGATGGACGCGGACCAGCTGGCCGAGACCACGATGGACCCGCGCCGGCGGACCCTGCGGCGGATCAACATCAGCGACCTGGAGGGCGCCGAGCAGGCCTTCGACCTGCTCATGGGCAATGAGGTGGCGCCGCGGAAGGAGTTCATCACGAACGCGGCGTCCACCCTGGACCGGTCCCGCATCGACGCCTGAGCAGCGGCGTCCGGGC
>NZ_JBHVHQ010000561.1:0-5761 GCF_042800135.1 Streptomyces sp. NPDC057654
GCCTAATGGTGATGGTGGCCCTTCCCCTTGCCGATGAGGTCGTGCCAGAGCGGGCTGTCGTTCCCGTCGCCGTCGCTGTCACCGCCGCCCGAACCGCCCGCCGTGGTCAGCGAGACCGTCTGGCCCTTGCTGACCTGGGTGCCGGGGAACGGGTCGGACATGATCACGGTCGCGTCGTCGTCCTGGGGGCCGGAGATGCCGCCGAGGGTCAGCTGCGCGTCGCTGATCTCCTTCTTGACGTCCTTGAGCTTCTTGCCCGTCAGCGCCGGCATGGCGAACTTCTCGGCGGCCTTGGCGACGGTCAGGGTGACCGTCGAGTTCGGCTGCGCCTGGGTGTTGCCGTCCGGGCTCTGCTTGATGACGGTGCCCGCCGGCTGGTTCGACTCCTGCTCCTGCTTCTGCGGGGTGAAGCCGACGTCGGTGAGCTGCTTGCTCGCGTCCTCCCAGCTCTTGCCGACCACCGGCGGGACCGTCTTGGTCTGCGGGGCCTGGGCGATGGTCAGGGTGACCGTCGCGCCCTTCTCCGCCTTGGCGCCGGAGGCCGGGTCCTGGTCGGTGACCGTGTTGGGAGTCTTCTCGGACTCCTCCTGCTTCTGCTCGACCTTGAAGCCCTTGTCCTTCAGGGTGGACGTCGCGTCGTCCAGGGAGAGCCCGGTGACCGGCGGCACCGAGACCTTCTCGACGCCCTTGGACATGACGACCGTGACCGTCCCGTCGCGGTCGACCTTGCCGCCCGCATCCGGGGTCTGGGTGCAGACCGTGTCCTTCTTCTGGTCCTCGCAGAACTTCGAGCCGCCCTCGACGACCTTGAAGTTGCCGTTCTCGCCCATCTGCTTGGCCTTCGCCAGCGTCTCGCCCGCGAGCGCCGGCACCGGCACCTGGCCGGTCTTGTGGTCCTTGCTCATGAGGGCCTTGCCGATGAAGATGGCGCCGATCAGCACCAGAATGCCCGCGGCGATCAGCAGAATCGTCGAGACGCGGCTCTTCTTGCCGCCGCCGCTGCCGCGCCGCCGGTCCGGGCGGTCGTCGTACCCGCCGTAGCCGCCGTCGTCGTCGCGCATCGGCGGCAGCATGGAGGTCTGGCCCATGGCCGGGTCCTGCGCGTGGAGCATCGCGGTCGGCTGGTCCGCGCCGTAGCCGACCGCGCCCATGGCGGCGGTGGCGGCGACGGGCTGGCCGTCGAGCGCCGCCTCGATGTCGGCGCGCATCTCGTCGGCCGACTGGTAGCGGTAGTCCGGGTCCTTGGTGAGCGCCTTCAGCACGATCGCGTCCATCTCGGGCGTGATCTCGGGGTCGAAGTTGCTCGGCGGCTGCGGCTCCTCCCGTACGTGCTGGTAGGCGACGGCCACCGGGGAGTCGCCGACGAACGGCGGCCGGACCGTCAGCAGCTCGTACAGCAGGCAGCCGGTGGAGTAGAGGTCGCTGCGCGCGTCGACCTGCTCGCCCTTGGCCTGCTCGGGGGAGAGGTACTGCGCGGTGCCGATGACGGCGGCGGTCTGCGTCATGGTCATGCCGGAGTCGCCCATGGCGCGGGCGATGCCGAAGTCCATGACCTTGACCTGCCCGGTGCGCGTCAGCATGACGTTGGCGGGCTTGATGTCGCGGTGGACGATGCCGGCGCGGTGCGAGTACTCCAGGGCCTGGAGGACCCCGATGGTCATCTCCAGGGAGCGCTCGGGCAGCAGCTTGCGGCCGGAGTGCAGGAGCTCGCGCAGGGTGGAGCCGTCGACGTACTCCATGACGATGTACGGGATGGAGACGTTGTCGACATAGTCCTCGCCGGTGTCGTAGACGGCGACGATCGACGGGTGGTTGAGCGAGGCGGCGGACTGTGCCTCTCGGCGGAACCGGGCCTGGAAGGACGGGTCGCGGGCCAGATCCACCCGCAGGGTCTTCACAGCCACGGTGCGGCCGAGCCGGGTGTCATGGGCGAGGTAGACCTCCGCCATGCCACCGCGGCCGAGCACCGAGCCCAGCTCGTACCGGCCGCCGAGGCGACGCGGCTCTTCCATAGATCCAGCCCTCTCCGTCAATCCTGACCGCACCGGTGTGGGGTCCGGCGGTGTGCTGTCCGGGCATACCGTACCCGGCGCGCCTTTGGTGATCCGGGCACGACCGTCACCCGATATCAGACCGGTACCGCCACGTGCGGCGCTCGGTTGCGGGGGTGACCGGGGTCACTTCGCTGTCTTGAGTACCGCCTCCATGACCGCCTTGGCGACCGGCGCGGCGAGCTTGCCGCCCGCGATGTCGTCGCGCAGGGTGTCGGAGCTCTCGATGACACAGGCGACGGCGACCGGGGAGCCCTTGTCGGTCTTGGCGTACGAGACGAACCAGGCGTACGGGTTGGCCTTGTTGTTCTCGCCGTGCTGGGCGGTACCGGTCTTGCCGCCGACCGTGACGCCGTCGATCTTGCCGGCGGTGCCGGTGCCCTTCTCGACGACGGTCTCCATCATCTCCTGCAGCTTCTGGGCGTTGGCGCTGGAGAGCGGCCGACTGTACTCCTTGGGCTCGGTCTGCTCGATGACATTGAGATTCGGCGCCCGCAGCTTGTCGACCATGTACGGCTTCATGAGCTTGCCGTTGTTGGCGATCGCGGCGGTGACCATGGCCATCTGGAGCGGGGTGGCCTGGTTGGACGCCTGGCCGATGCCGGCCATGGCGTTCTGCGGCCGGTTGTCCTTGGGGTAGAGGGACTCGAAGGCGCGCGTCGGCGTGTCGACCTTGGGGTCGTTGTAACCGAACTTCTCGGCTTCCTTCTTCATCGTCGCGTTGCCCAGGTCGGCGCTGATCTTGCCGAAGACGGTGTTGCAGGAGTACCGGAGCGCCTCCCTCAAGCTGGCGTTCTCACAGGGGATGTTGCCCTCGTTGGGCAGCGGCTGCTTGTTCGTGTCGGGCAGGTAGTACGGCAGCGGCGACTTCGTGGGCGCGTCGATGTCGGTGTAGAGACCGTTCTCCAGCGCCGCCGACGCGGTGACCAGCTTGAAGGTGGAGCCGGGCGGATAGGTCTCTTGCAGCGCCCGGTTGACATTCGGCTTGTCCTTGTCGGCCCCCAGCTTCTTCCACGCCTCCTCGTCCTTCTTGCCGCTGCCCGCGATCGTGGACGGGTCGTACGAGGGGGTGTTGGCCAGCGCGAGGATCTTGCCGGTGCGCGGGTCGAGGGCGGCGACGGCGCCCTTCTTCTTGCCGAGTCCCTTGAACGCGGCTTCCTGAGCCTTGGCGTTGAGGGTGGTGACGACGTCGCCGCCCTTCTTGCCCTTGCCGGTGACCATGTCGATGGTGCGGTTGAAGAAGAGCCGGTCGTCCTCACCGGTGAGGATCTTGTCCTCCAGCGCATCGATCCCCTTGGCGCCGAAGACCTGCGAGGTGAAGCCCGTGACGGGCGCCCACATCGCGCCGTCCTTGTACGTCCGCTTGTACTTGAAGTCGAGGCTGTCGGTCTTCGCGGAGCCGGTGATGCGCTGCCCGTCGACGATGATGTCGCCGCGCGGCTTGCTGTACTTGGCGATCAGGACGCGGCGGTTGTGCTCGTGGTTCTTGAGCTCGTCGGCCTGGACGAACTGCACCCAGTTGTCACGGACGAGCAGCGCGAGGACCAGCAGCCCACAGAAGATCGCGATACGGCGCAGGGGTTTGTTCACGGTCGGACCACCTGGGTCATCTCGGCGTCGGGGGACGGGGCTGGGGCCGGAGCGGGTCTGCGGGCGGTGTCACTGATCTTCATGAGGATGGCGATCAGGGCCCAGTTGGCGATCACGGAGGAGCCGCCCTGGGCGAGGAACGGCATGGTCATACCGGTCATCGGGATGAGGCCCATGACGCCGCCCGCGACGACGAAGACCTGGATGGCGAAGGCGGCGGACAGACCCACGGACAGCAGCTTGCCGAAGGGGTCGCGGGCGGCGAGTGCGGTGCGTACGCCGCGCTCCACGATCAGCCCGTAGACCAGCAGCATCGCCATCGTGCCGGCCAGCCCGAGCTCCTCGCCGACGGTGGCGAAGACGAAGTCGGAGTTGGCGGCGAAGCTGATGAGGTCGGAGTGGCCCTGGCCCCAGCCGGTGCCGAGGACGCCGCCGGAGCCGAAGGCGAAGAGGGACTGGGCGATCTGCTCGGTGCCCTGGTGGGTCGTGAAGACGTCGAAGGGGTGCAGCCACGCCATCACGCGGACGTGCACGTGCGGCTCGAAGGTGCCGATGACCGCGGCGCCGCCGACGGACATCAGCAGGCCGAAGACGATCCAGCTGGTGCGCTCGGTGGCGACGTACAGCATGACGACGAACATGCCGAAGAACAGCAGTGAGGTGCCCAGGTCGGTCTCGAAGACCAGGATGAGGAGCGAGAGCACCCAGACGACGATGATCGGCCCGAGGTCGCGGCCGCGCGGCAGGTACAGGCCCATGAAGCGGCGGCTGGCCAGGGCGAGGGCGTCCCGCTTGACCATGAGGTAGCCCGCGAAGAAGACCGCCAGGATGATCTTCGCGAACTCGCCGGGCTGGATGGAGCCGAGACCGGGCAGCGTGATCCAGATCTTGGCGCCGTTCTTGCCCGGGAAGAAGATCGGGGCGACCAGCAGGACCAGCGCGACCACCATGGAGATGTAGGTGTAGCGCTGGAGGATCCGGTGGTCCTTGAGGAAGATCAGGACGGCCACGAACAGGGCGATCGCGATGGCCGAGAAGAGCAGCTGGTTGGGGGCCGACGCCTGGAAGGTGAAGCCCTGCGCCCTGGCGGTGCGCGCCAGCCGCTCGGACTGGTCCAGCCGCCAGATCAGTACGAGGCCGAGCCCGTTGAGCAGCGTCGCCAGCGGCAGCAGCAGCGGGTCGGCGTACGGGGCGAACTTGCGGACCACGAGGTGGCCGACGCCCGCGAGAAGGCCGAGCCCGACCCCGTAGCCGAGCATGCCGGAGGGCATCTCGTCGCTGAGCGCGAGACCGACGTTGGCGTACGCGAAGCACGGGATGACGACGGCGAAGACCAGCAGGGCCAGTTCGGTGTTGCGTCTGCTGGGCGGCCCGATCGTGCTGATGGTGGTGGTCGCGGTGGTGGTGGCGCTGCTCATCGCTGGGTGGCCCCCTATGCCGTTGCTACTGGCTGCTGCTGCACTGTGGGACCAACTTCTGCTCTTCCTCGCTGAGGGTGGGGCCGGGGTTGGGCGTCGGGGTGGAGTTGAGGTGGGTGCTGCTCTGGTTCGTACCGTGCAGCGGCTTGGTGCCGCCCGTCCCGCCTGCCTTCTCCTTCTCCGCCTTCTCCTTGTCGGCCTTTTCCTTCTGCTTCTTCGCCTCGGCCTCGGCCTTCTTGCGCTCGTCGAGCTTCTTGCAGGTGCCGGCGAGGGTCCCGAGGTCCTTGGCCTTCTGCACGGCCTGGTCGCGGTCGGCCAGCGTGATGGTGTCCTGCACGCGGCTGCGCTGGTCGACCGGGAGGTACTTGAGTTCGATCTCGGGGTGGTCCTCGTAGACCTTGTTCATCTTGAACCAGGCGAGATCCTGGTTGATGCCCTGGTAGACCGCGAGGTGCTGGTCCTTGGCGCCCACGTAGTACTGCGTCTGGGTCCAGCGGTAACCGCCGTACAGGCCGCCGCCGATGATGCCGAGCACCACCAGCGTGATCAGCGACCGCTTGAGCCATCTGCGGCCCGCGGAGGGCTTGACGTAGTCGTCGTAGTCGTCGTAAGCCCCCTCGGACGCCTGCCCGGCCGCGTCGCCGCTGCCGGGCGGTCCGAAGCCGCCGGGCTGCGGCGGTACGGGCCGGTTGGCGCGGCCGT
>NZ_JBHVHQ010000562.1:0-5744 GCF_042800135.1 Streptomyces sp. NPDC057654
CCTCCATGTCCAGTCCGCGCAGCGGGCGTTGGACGCGGCGCGCGAGCCACCAGGCGACGAGGACGGCGATCACGAGGAGGGCGACGGCGGCCAGCGGGCCGAGGAGCCGGTCGCTTCCGACGGCGGTGCCGGAGGGCACGGGGACGGCGGTGGCGACGGAGAGCCCGAGGCGCTGGACGCGGTCGCCGCCGGGGACGTCCGCGTGGCCGACGGCGAAGTAGCGGTCGCCGTCGCGGCGTACGGGCCCGGCGTCCTTCGCGGCGAGCTCGCGCACACCGGAGCTGTCGGCCTGGTCGCCGGAGGCGGCGAGGACGCGTCCGCCGGGGCCGGTGACGAAGGTGGTGCGGTTGCCGCGCTCGGCGGGCAGCCGGAGCGTGCCCGCGGCGACGACCAGCTGTTCCGTGCCGCCGCGCCCTTCGAGGGAGGCGAAGGAGAGCAGCCGGGGCGCGCCGGAGTCGGCGGTCACCAGGCGGGGCTGGAAACTGTCGTCCGCGCGTCCGTCGAATTGGTCGAGCGGCACGGTTTCCCCCCGTGCCGCGAGAAGTCTGCCCGTTTTCGGGTCGACGATCGCGAGTCCGCGCCACTTCCGATAGGCGGCGCCGAGTGAACTCAACACCGATTCGGGGGGATTTGGCGATGAACGTTGTTCGAGAAGCGCTACGGCATCCCGGAGATCGGCCGTGTTCTGTTCGAGAGAAGAACCGAGAGAACGCGCCGTATCGTTCGCGACATGCGCCTGGGACTCGACGACGGCACGTGAGACGGAACGGTCGTCGGAACTACCGACGGTAAGAGAGGTAAGGGCGGAAATTGCCACCAACAAGGCCAACAACGCTGCTATTGGCGGCTTTACGCCACCTAGCAGCGGCATATTCGCGCGCTTGCGCCGGGCCTGTGGCGGTCGAGGGGCAGCCCCCGCTGCCTGCATGGCATCGCTCCTGGTCAGGGAAGTTCGGCACGCCAGTTCATGAATTGGCGAACATCGTATCTCATGATTAACGGCATTCGCGGGGACCGCTCACCCGGCCGAAACACAACCCCGGTATCGACACAAGGAGTTGACATGCAGTTTCACCAGCGTTGACACATGGTTCTCACGAATCCGACACAAGAGATTGCGGATTGGACCAACCGGCGTCCCGGCTGTGACAATTCGCCCGCCAAGACCGCCTACGCTCTATCTCCATGCAATTCCCCGCAGTCAAGCCGCTCCGCCGACGACGCACCGCCCTCGCCACGCTTTTCGTCCTGATCACGGCGGGGGCGCTGGCGGTCGTCGCCGCACTCCTCATAACCCACTCGGCTCCGGCACAGCCCGTACTGCACCTGACCGATGAGGTCGGCGACTATGTGTCGGACTTCCCCCGGCACGGCGGTTACCGCACCCCGACCGCCGACCAGCGGGCCGCCCTCGCCGGCGGCGTCGCCGACGTGCTCGACGACAAGCCCGACTCCGCCCGTAAACGCCTCTCGGCCGTCGACTACACCGTCCGCACCGTCCGGCTCGGGGGCACGGACCGCACGGTGGCCGAGATCACAGAGAAACACCGGACGGGGCGCGGCTGGGGGCGCGTCTACATCGACCTCGGGCGACGCGTCCGCTGGAGCGTCCAAGTCCCGCACCCGCGCTCCGACTTGCACACCGAACTGATCGGCGCGGGCCTCTTCACCCGGACGCCCGGCGGCATCATGGTGCTCGCCGGGGCGCCGCGCGACGCGGGCAAGGGCATCTCGGCCGACATGGCCCACCGGCAGGACTCCGTCTTCGACGCGATCTGCACGGAACTCGTCGCCCGCCGCGTCCCCGGCATCCAGGTGCACGGCTTCGCCGACGACAGCTCGCCGGACCACGACATCGTGCTCTCACCGGGCCCCGACGAGGCCGCCACGGGGCCCGCCCGCCGGGCCGCGAAGAAGCTCACCGCCGCCGGGTTCGCGGTCTGCCGCGCCTGGTCCCAGGACTGCGGCCGCCTCGAAGGCACCACCAACGTCCAGGCGCAGACGGCCGCCGACCACGGCGTGCCGTTCCTCCACGACGAGAACAACCGCGAACTGCGGGACTCGGCCGAGTCCCGGGAGCGGCTGGTGAACGCGCTGGGAGGGGTGGTGAGGTCGTGGATGAAGGAGTGAGGGGGTCCGCCCCTCGGTACGGCGGCCGTCAGGCCGGGACCCAGGCCCCCAGTGCCAGCCCCGGCTCCTCCGCGCGCTGCCGGGCCACGCGCAGGCCGCCGTCGGCGGCGATGGCCGCCAGGACCACGTGCCCGCGCGCGTCCAGCGCCAGCGCGGGCGCGCCCACGCACTCCCCGCCGGTCTCGGACCAGAACGCGCCCGCCGACTCGTCGGCCGTCGGATACGCGGCGACGGCCACCCGGCCGGCCGTGGTGCGCTGCGCGAGCACCGTGCAGTCATGGCCGTCGACGGCCGTACGGAGCAGGGCGACCGGGCCCGTACCGGCGCCGCCGAGCGAGACCACGGCGTCCTCCGGCTCATCCTCGCCGCCCGCCCGCCAGGCGCGCACCTCGCCGTCCTCGGCGTCCCGCCAGAAGTGGGTGACGGAGGTCTCGCCGGTACCGGCGGACGACGCGGTGCCCGCCGCCGCTGCCGCCGGCACCGCCGGGGCGCGCTTCAGGTCGCCGCCCGGCTGCTCCTGGTTCCAGCGGTGCGCGCCCGTGCGCGCGGGGGCGATCACGTCGACGCGGCCGTCGCCGGTCGCCGCCGCCGAGAGCCCGTCCAGCAGGTCGTAGCCCTTGAGGTCCAGCCAGCCGCCCCAGGAGCCCTTGGCGTCCTGCTTCCGCCCGCACACGCCGCCACCGGCGTTGCGTACGAACACGTGCAGCGCGCCGGAGTGGCCGACGACCGCCGCGGGGAGGCCGATCTGCTCCGCCCGGCGCCAGTCGCCGCCGTAGGGCGTGCCCAGGGCCCGCCACATCGTCGGGGGGCGGCCCGGCTGGAACTGCGTGGCGTGCACGACGTCCGTCGCGACCTCGCCGTCGTCCTTCGGCTGCCGCCGCAGCCCCACCAAGTGCGCGTAGCCGTCGGCCCCTTGGGCCACGGACAGGTAGGGCAGCAGTCCCGGCGCAGCCAGCAGCTCGGGGCCCTTCCAGGAGGGGCCGCCGGGGCGCTCCTCGGTCCAGCGGGCGATGCCTTCCGCCCTCGGGGCGTAGGCCGTGAGCCGGCCGTCCGTACCGCGCAGCAGCCAGCCGGTGGTGGGGGTGTGCATGACTCGCCGCCAACCTTCCTGAAGAACGAATTCCGCGGTGCGCGGCACTGTCCGGCACACAAACCGATGGCCATCGACAATATCACTGGGCTTCGCGGGGCCCGCCGCCCGTGATCTGCTCACGGTGGCCGCCCCCGGCGCGTGCGAGGCTGTCCCCATGCACACCCTGCTGATCGTGGACGCGGCGAACGTCGTCGGGTCCGTGCCCGACGGCTGGTGGCGCGACCGCCAAGGCGCCGCCGAGCGGCTGCGCGACCGCCTCGCCCCCTACGCCGACGACGGCCTGCCCGGCGCCGCGCTCGCGCCCCCGCTGGAGATCGTCCTCGTGGTGGAGGGCGCGGCCCGCCGGACCGCCTCCGTGCCGGGCGTAAGGACGGACGCGGCGGACGGCAGCGGGGACGACCGCATCGTGGAGCTCGTCGCGGACCGCGCGGACGAGCGGCGCTGCGTGGTGGTGACGGCCGACCGGGAGCTGCGGACGCGCGTGGCGGCGCTGGGCGCCGAGGTGACCGGCCCCCGGACCGTACGCCCCGACGCCGGCCGCTAAGCCGCCCGGCTGCCGTTCCCCTTGCGCTCCGCCCGCACCCGGCTGTGCCGCTGTCCGTATACGAAGTAGACGACGAACCCCAGCACCATCCATACGCCGAACCGCAGCCAGGTCTCGGCGGGCAGGTTCAGCATCAGCCACAGCGAGGCCAGCACGGAGAGCACGGGGACGAGCGGGACCAGCGGGGTGCGGAAGGAGCGCGGGACGTCGGGGCGGGTCCGGCGCAGGATGATCACGCCGAGCGCGACGACGACGAAGGCGAAGAGGGTACCGATGTTGACCAGTTCGGCGAGCACGTCGATCGAGGTGAACCCGGCGACGACCGCGACGACGAGACCGAGGGCGATGGTCGAGCGGTAGGGCGTGCCGAAGCGCGGGTGGACGCGGGAGAAGACGGTGGGCAGCAGCCCGTCGCGGCTCATCGCGAAGAACACCCGGCTCTGGCCGAGCAGCAGGATCATGCAGACGGACGTCAGTCCGACGACCGCGCCGAAGCTGATCAGACCGGCCCAGAAGGGGTGCCCGACGGCCTTGAAGGCGTCGGCGAGCGGCGCGTCGACCGTCAGCGAGCTGTACTTCTGCATGCCGGTGACGACCACCGACACGGCCACGTACAGCACGGTGCAGATGGCGAGCGAGCCGAGGATGCCGCGCGGCACGTCGCGCTGCGGGTTGTGGGTCTCCTCGGCGGCGGTGGCGACGATGTCGAAGCCGATGAAGGCGAAGAAGACCACGGCGGCGGCCGAGAAGATGCCCATCACGCCGAAGTTGGAGGGCGTGAATCCGAACATCAGCTGGGCGAGCGGCGCCGCCAGACCGTCGCCGCCGCTGCTGGGCTCGGTGGGCGGGACGAAGGGCTTGTAGTTGCCGCCTTTGATGAAGAAGGAGCCCACGATGACGACGACGAGCACGACGGCGACCTTGACGCCGACCACGATCGACGTGACGCGCGAGGACAGCTTCATCCCGACGACCAGGATGGCCGTCAGCAGCAGCACCAGCAGGCAGGCGAACAGGTCGAAGCCGAAGTGCCCGCTCTTCGGCCCGGACAGCGCGTCCGGGACCTGCCAGCCCGCCGTGTCCAGCAGCGAGCGCACATAGCCGGACCAGCCGACGGCGACGACGGCGCAGCCGAGCGCGAGCTCCAGGACCAGGTCCCAGCCGATGATCCAGGCGGGAAGCTCGCCGAGCGAGGCGTACGAGAAGGTGTAGGCGGAGCCCGCGACCGGGACCGTCGAGGCGAACTCGGCGTAGCAGAGCGCCGCGAGCGCGCACACCAGGCCGGCGGCGACGAAGGCGAGGGCCACGGCGGGGCCCGCCGTCTCCTTCGCGATCTTGCCGGTCAGCACGAAGATGCCGGTGCCGATGACCACGCCGACGCCGAAGACTGTGAGGTCGAGTGCGGAGAGCGACTTGCGGAGCGCGTGCTCCGGCTCCTCCGTGTCCTGGATCGACTGCTCGATCGTCTTCGTCCGCAGAACCCCCTTCCCCCGGCCCCCGCCGCTGCCGCGCGCCGTCTCCCCCGACGTACCACTCATCGCCGCACCTCCGCCTGCTCGGCTGTCGCCCACCCTGAACTGGACGAGTCTCCGCAATGTTCGTCCCCATGCCGATCGCCTATGGCGTTGCGCGGCCGGATTCACTCGAACTGACGCGTGGCCCCCTATGCCAGGTGTCCTGGCGGACCACTCGAAGGGGGACCCGCGCCGAGTCGGAGCTGGTTGTACATACGCCGTACGGGCGCGAGGCGCGGCAAGCACCGCTGGCGCGGCAGATCAGGTGCGAGTGGGGCGTACGGCCGGTCGGAGTGGTGGTTGTGTCGCCGCTCCCGGGCGACGGGGGCGTACCTCCGGTTCTGGACCGCGTGCCCCGCGCAGTCAGTCAGGCACCGCCTCCCGTGCGTATAGCCCCGCGCAGCGGGCCCGCGCAGCGCACAGGCCGGTGGTCAAACGCGAACGCGGCCGCGCGGACCAGGGG
>NZ_JBHVHQ010000563.1:0-5740 GCF_042800135.1 Streptomyces sp. NPDC057654
GTGCAGGCCCAGGACGACGCGGAAATGGTCGACCGGCGACTGGCGGTCGGCTTCGCGGACCTCGTCGGCTTCACCCGGCTGACCCGGCGGCTGGAGGAGGAGGAACTCGGCGAACTGGTCGAAGCCTTCGAGACCACCGCCGCCGACCTCGTCGCCGCGCACGGCGGCCGCCTCATCAAGACCCTCGGCGACGAGGTGCTCTACTCCGCCGACGACGCCGGCATCGCGGCCGAGATCGGCCTGCGCCTCATCGAGACCATGACCAACGACGACACCATGCCCGAACTCCGCGTCGGCATCGCCTTCGGCACGGTCACGACCCGCATGGGCGACGTCTTCGGCACGACGGTGAACCTGGCGAGCCGGCTCACGTCGATAGCCCCCAAGGACGCGGTCCTGGTCGACGGCGCCTTCGCCGAAGAACTCTCCCGCACCGGCGACGCCCCCATCTCCGAAGCCGAAGAAGCCCTGGCCGCCAAAGAACGCGACGGCGCCGACCCCGGCTACCGCTTCGCCCTCCAGCCCATGTGGCAACGCCCGGTGAGGGGACTGGGCGTGGTGGAGCCTTGGCTGCTGAGCAGAAGAGGCTGACGCCGGTCTGATCCGACTTGTCAGGGCCGTTGTCCTTGGACGCAAGGCCGCCCCACTTCAGCCCGTCCGATGCTTGAGGACACCTTCCGGGACGGGAAGGCCGCCCCGCTTCAGCCCGTCCGGCGTTTGAGGACACCTGCCGGGACGGGAAGGCCGGCCCAATCCAGCCCGTCCGGCGCTTGAGGACCGGGGCCCAGGGCGGAGCCCCGGAACATGAGTGGCGGGCCGCAGGCCATGGCCACACCACCGCACCCCCTGCGATGATCCGCCCATACGTTTACGGCCGTTAACCCCGAAGGGCACTGGCATGAATGAGCAGCGCTACGGCGATTGGATCGCCATCCGCCGCCACGGACACGTCGCCGAACTCGTCCTCGACCGCCCCAAGGCCATGAACGCCATCTCCACGGAGATGGCCCGCTGCATCACCCAGGCCACCGATGCCCTGGCCGCCGACGCGGACGTACGGGCCGTCGTGGTGACCTCCACGCATGAGCGTGCGTTCTGCGTGGGCGCGGACCTCAAGGAGCGCAACACGCTGACGGACGCGGAGATGGGCCGGCACCGGCCCGTGGCGAGGGCCGCGTACACGGGGGTGCTGGAGCTGCCGATGCCGACCGTGGCCGCGGTGCACGGGTTCGCCCTCGGCGGCGGTTTCGAGCTGGCGCTGTCGTGCGATGTGATCGTGGCCGACGGGAGCGCCGTGGTGGGGCTGCCGGAGGTGTCCGTGGGTGTGATTCCGGGCGGCGGGGGTACTCAGTTGCTGCCGAGGCGGGTGGGCGCCGCGCGCGCCGCCGAGCTGATCTTCTCGGCGCGCAGGGTGCCGGCGGAGGAGGCCCGGGAGCTCGGTCTCGTGGACGAGCTCGTCTCGGACGGCGAGGCCCGCGAGGCGGGGCTCGCGCTCGGGGAGCGGATCGCCCGCAATTCGCCGGTCGGCCTGCGGGCCGCGAAGCGCGCGCTGCGCCTCGGGCACGGACTGGACCTGCGGACCGGTCTGGAGGTCGAGGACGCCGCCTGGCGCACGGTGGCGTTCTCGGGGGACCGGGCGGAGGGCGTGGCGGCCTTCAACGAGAAGCGGTCGCCCGAGTGGCCCGGCGTCTGATCGCCAAAATCCCCTAAAGGTCAACAAAAACGACCAAACCCCCGTGAAGCGGATTGGTGGCGGCATTCTTACGCTGGGTGCAGAGCGTGCACACGGTTACGGAATGTGAGGCGAGGGTGACGGGCGACGGGGACGGCGACGGAGGCGGTGCGCGGCTGCGGGCCGTGGTGGCGTTGGCGCAGGCCATGGCGGCCGCGCACACTCCGCGCGATTCGGTGCGCGCCGCGGCCGGCGGGGCGCGGCGCGCGCTGGGCGGCTCGTTCGCGGCCGTGTCGGTGTGGGAGCGGGACCGGGGGCGGCTGCGGGTGCTCGTGAACGACGGGGAGCGGGCCGAGGGGGAGGAGGAGTTCCCCGAGGAGGAGACGTACGCCGTGCACGACTTCCCGGAGGTCGCGGAGTTCCTGCACGAGCAGTGGGTGAGCGGCGGGGCGCCGCACGCCTGGGTGGAGTCGGCGGAGGGGTCGGCGGAGGGCGGCGCGGCGCGCCCCGGCCCGTACCGTCATCACCGGGCGGACGCCCTGCGCCGGCGGGGGCGCGGCTGCTGTGTGGTCGCGCCGATCGTGCTGCACGGGCGGGCCTGGGGCGAGCTGTATGTGGCGCGGGCGGTGGGCGAGCCGGTCTTCGACGGGCGGGACGCGGATTTCGCGACCGTACTGGCGGCGGTCGCGGCGTCCGGGATCGCGCAGACCGAGCGGCTGGAGGAGGTGCGCAAACTGGCCTTCGAGGACCCGTTGACCGGGCTCGCCAACCGGCGCGCCGTGGACGCGCGCCTGGACGAGGCCGTGGAGCTGCACCGCGAGACCGGCGCGGTGGTGAGCCTGCTGGTCTGTGATCTGAACGGGCTGAAGCGGGTCAACGACACGTTGGGGCACGCGGTGGGCGACAGCCTGCTGGAACGTTTCAGCTCGGTGCTCTCCCTCTGTGGCGCGATGCTGCCGGACGCGTTGGCGGCGCGGCTGGGCGGGGACGAGTTCTGTCTGCTGTCGGTGGGGCCGACGGCGGACGAGGTGGTGCGGGTGGCCGACGAGCTGTGCCGCCGCGCGGGCGAGCTGGAACTGGGCGAGGGCGTGGCGTGCGGCGTCGCCTCCACCGGGGACCCGATCGGGCCCGTACGGTCGGCGCGCCGGCTGTTCCGGCTGGCGGACGCGGCGCAGTACCGGGCGAAGGCCGCGCGGTCCGAGAAACCGGTGGTGGCGGGGCGCGAGGGGGGCGCGGACGACCCCGTGGTGCGGCTCGCCGACACCCCGCGCGAGGGCGCGCCCGCCGAGCGCCGCCGCTTCCGGGGGCGCCGACCGTAAGGCGCCGCGTCCGGTTCCGTACGGATGGTGACAGTCAGCGATTCAGTCTTTAGGGTGCCTGAATATGGATATGCACACTGTGGTGGTGGGGGCCTCCGGTACGACGGCTCAGGACGTGATCGACGTGGCGCGCGGCGCGGCGCGGATCGAGGTGTCGGACGAGGCGCTGGCCGCCGTCGCCGCCGCCCGCCAGGTCATCGACGACCTCGCGGCCAAGCCCGACCCCGTCTACGGCGTCTCGACCGGCTTCGGGGCGCTGGCCGTCCGGCACATCAGCCCGGACCTGCGCGCCCAGCTCCAGCGCAACATCGTCCGCTCGCACGCCGCCGGCATGGGGCCGCGCGTCGAGCGCGAGGTCGTACGGGCCCTGATGTTCCTGCGGCTGAAGACCGTCGCCTCCGGCCGTACGGGCGTACGCCCCCTGGTCGTCGAGACGATGGCCGCGATCCTCAACGCCGGGATCACGCCCGTGGTGCACGAGTACGGATCGCTCGGCTGCTCCGGTGACCTCGCGCCGCTCTCGCACTGCGCGCTGACGCTCATGGGCGAGGGCGACGCGGAGGGCCCCGACGGCGAGCTGCGGCCCGCCGCCGAACTCCTCGCCGAGCACGGCATCGCCCCCGTCGAACTGCGCGAGAAGGAGGGGCTCGCGCTGCTCAACGGGACCGACGGCATGCTCGGCATGCTGGTGATGGCCTGCGCCGACCTGGCGCGGCTGTTCACCTCCGCCGACATCACCGCGGCGCTCTCCATGGAGGCCCTGCTCGGCACCGACAAGGTGCTCGCCGCCGAACTGCACGCCATCCGCCCGCACCCCGGCCAGGCCGCGTCGGCCGCCAACATGGCCGCGGTGCTGGCAGGTTCCGGGCTGATCGGCCATCAGCAGGACGACGCGCCGCGCGTCCAGGACGCGTACTCGATCCGCTGCGCCCCGCAGGTCGCGGGCGCCGGCCGGGACACCCTCGACCACGCCCGGCTCGTCGCCGACCGCGAACTCGCCGCCGCCGTCGACAACCCGGTCGTCCTGCCCGACGGCCGCGTCGAGTCCAACGGCAACTTCCACGGCGCGCCGGTCGCCTACGTACTGGACTTCCTCGCCGTCGCCGCCGCCGACCTCGGCTCGATCGCCGAACGCCGCACCGACCGGCTGCTGGACAAGAACCGCTCGCACGGCCTGCCGCCGTTCCTCGCGGACGACGCGGGCGTCGACTCCGGCCTGATGATCGCCCAGTACACGCAGGCGGCCCTGGTCAGCGAGTTGAAGCGGCTGGCCGTACCGGCGTCCGTGGACTCCATCCCGTCCTCCGCGATGCAGGAGGACCACGTCTCCATGGGCTGGTCGGCCGCGCGCAAACTCCGTACGGCGGTGGACAACCTCGCCCGGATCATCGCCGTCGAGCTCGTCGCCGCCACCCGCGCCATCGAACTGCGTACGGGCCTGACGCCCGCGCCCGCCACGCAGGCCGTGCTGAAGGCCGTACGGGCGGCGGGGGTCGAGGGCCCCGGAGCGGATCGTTTCCTCGCGCCGGACCTGGCGGCCGCGCACGAGTTCGTACGGTCCGGGAAGCTCGCGGAGGCGGCGGAGACGGTGACGGGGCCGCTGGCGTAACGCGCGAAACGGACTACGGGCCGGGGCCCGTAGTCCGTCCGGTGCTGCTGTGGTGCGTCTGCGGGGCCGCCGGGTCAGAGGCCGTCCGACATACGCGTACGGCGTATGGCGGCGGTGACCAGCGCGCCCCCGAGGCCGAGGAAACCGATCCCGCCGACGAGATACGGCGTGGTGTCGACGCTGCCGGTGTCGGCGAGGGCCAGATCCCCGCTCGCCTGACTCATGGCGGCGGGCTCGGCGGCCGTCGCGGACCCGGCGGCGTCGAGTGTGGTCGTGGAATCGGAGGCGGGGACGGTGGTGGTGGAGCGGTGGCTGTGCTGGGTGGGGGTGGTGTGCTCGGCCGTCGCCTTGGCGGACGGTACGAACCACAACGCGCACAGCAGCGTGCCCGCGGCAGCGGCGGTCAGCAGCGGACGGCGTGCGGTCACGGAATGAATCTCCCTTGAGATGGCGGCGATTGGGAGGTGAGCCTCCGATGGTAGTGATACCCGCGGGTCGTTTGGAAGTCGCGGTTCCGCCTGCCCTTACGCTCCGGTCATGAGCACAGATGAGTCATCACGGTTTGTACGACTTCGGGTCGAGCTGGTCCTGGAGATCAGCGACTCCGGCAAGCTGACCGGGGCCGCCGTCGACCGCATCGACGGCGACGGGTCGCTCCACGACGACGAGCGCGGGCACGCCCGTACCTCGGTCTCCTCCGACGCGGCGGAGGCGCTGGCCTATCTCGTCGACCCGCTCGACGTGGTCCGGGAGGTGCCGGGGGTCGAGCTGACCCAGGCGTCGTGGAGCAGCGAGCAGATCGACTACGACCCTGCGTCGAGGGAGTGGGATCTCGACGACGACAGCGAGGACGACTAACGGCCGGGCGGCCGGGAGGCTGGGCGGCCGGGTCTCCGGGTCGCCGGGCGGCTGGGGCGCCGGGAGGCCGGGTCGTCGGGCGTTCGTCCAGTTGTCCGGGCTGGTCAGCTGGACGGCGATGAATAGTGAAATGTGGGATCTAGGAGTGGAAGAGGATTATTCGGGGAGAAATCCTCTTTCAATATCCGGATAGCGCCTATATCAAGCCCCCGGCTCCGCTTGTTCCGGAGCCGGGGCCTTCGGTTGAGTGGGCTTCCCCACACTTTCCCGACGAGTGGAACT
>NZ_JBHVHQ010000564.1:0-5738 GCF_042800135.1 Streptomyces sp. NPDC057654
CCCGTAATAGGGGGGCGGGCCGCCGCCGGGCTTTCTCGACGCGGTGGCCGACAGTCGCCGTCCGGGCGCGGTACGGGCCCTGGCGGGGCCCGCTCGCTCGGACGGCGCCAGTGGGGAGCCGGTCACCTGGGGCAGGACGCTAGGCCCGACCGTCACGGGGCTGCGCGGGCATGACCGCTATTGGATGAAACCGTGCGCACGGTGACCGCACGCGATCGCTCCACTCGCGCTCGTACGGGAAGATTTCGGCCGCCCTTGATCGAAGCGGCGAATGAGGCTGACCTGACTGCCGGCGGGTGATAAGGCCCCGGATACTGTCGGGCCTCATGGACGTACTGATTCACGCCGTCGTCGGCCTGCACATCATCGGCATCGCGGCCCTGCTCGGCGGCTTTCTCACCCAGATGAAGGCCATGGGCAAGGGCGAGGCGCGCATGGTCCCGGCGATGCTGCACGGCGCGCTGACCATGCTGGTGACGGGCGTCGCGCTGGTCGGTCTCGACCAGTCGCAGGACTACTCGCTCAACACCGTCAAGATCGGAATCAAGCTGGCGTTCCTGGTCGTGATCCTCGGCCTGGTCTATGTGAAGCGGGACGACGAGAAGGTGGAGCCGCCCGTCTTCGGCATCGTGGGGGCCCTGACCGTCGCCAACATCTTCATCGCCCTGCTGTGGACGTGATCGGCTCCGGCCGGGCCCCCGAAGGGGGCGTGAGACAGGCCCCCAGCGCTCGGGAGGGTGTGATCTACGCCGGTCGCACGCTCCCGTAGATCGGCATGTAGAAGATCGATTCCACCCGCACGCTCGCCCCCGGCTTCGGCGCGTGGATCATCTTCCCGTCGCCGATGTACATGCCGACGTGGCTGATGTCGTCGTAGAAGAAGACCAGGTCACCCGGTTGGAGATCATCCGTGGCGACCCGCGTCCCGGTCTTGACCTGATCCCAGGTGGTCCGCGGCAGATCGACCCCGGCCGCCTTCCACGCCGCCTGGGTCAGCCCCGAGCAGTCGTACGAATTGGGCCCGGTGGCGCCCCACACGTACGGCTTGCCCATCTGTGCGCGAGCAAAGGCGATGGCCTTGTCGGCCTTGGCGGAGTGCGTCCCGGAGTGAGACCCGGAGGGGGCCCCGGAGTCGGAGCCGTCTCCCTTGTGGCCGCTTTCCGAGCCCGATCCAGAGCCCGATCCCGAGCCCTGCTCCTTCTTCTTCGCGGCCTCTTCCTGTTTGCGCTTCTCGGCCTGGCGTTTCGCCAGTTCCTCGGCCTTCTTCTTGGCCGCCGCCTCCTTCTTCCGCTCGATCTCGGCCAGCCGCGCCTTCTCCTGGGCCGTCAGCTTCGACAGCAGTTCCCGCGCCTCGCCGAGCTTGCCCTGGACTGTCTCCTTCTTCGCCCTCAGCTGCTTCTGCGAATCGGTGAGCGCGGCCAGGTTCCGTACCGCCTCGCCCCGGTCCTTGGCCGCTGTCTTCTGCTGCGTACGGAACTCCCGTACGGCCTGCTCCTGCCGGCCGGTCATCCGGTCGATCAGATGCGTCTGGTCGAACCAGCTCTGCGGGTCGGAGGCGAACAGCAGGTTCGCGGTCTGGCTCATGCCGCCGTCGCGGTACTGCGCCGCGGCGTACGCCCCGAGCGCGCGCCGCGCGTCATTGAGCTTCCCGGTGCGCTTGGCCACGTCGTCGAGCAGCCGGTCGACCTTGCCGCTCTGCGCGTCCGTACGCTCCTTGGCCGCGTTGTACTCCTGCGTGGCCGTGCCCGCCTGCCGGTACAGGGCGTCCACATGGCGCTGGACTTCCTCGACGGAGGGCTTGGGGGCTGTGGGGCGGCCCGGAGCGGCGTGCGCGGTCTGGGAGAGCAGGGTGGCGGAGGCCAGGGCCGCGGTCGTGAGGCCGACGGCGGTGCGGCGGCGGGTGGGCGTGTCGAGCGGCCCGTACCCGGTCCTGCGGGGCTTGCGGTGTGACGCCAAGGGAGGCGACTCCTTCCGTGGACCGCCTACCGGGTTAGCTGTCGGGTTCGGGCGGGTTTGGAAGGTTTGTGCCCTACGGTCCGTACGGGCGCACGGGCGCGCCACGCGTGCGTACGGGCCGATTCACCCCGGTGGTGCGTGTGGGTCCCCGGCTCCGGGCGCCTCGCGGCGCGGCCGGACTCGGCGTTGGCGGCCCGTGCAGACGGGACGTCGGCGGGGGGACGGGCTGCCTGAGCGAGCACCGTAGCCAACGTGTGGTGCCGCTGTGAAGGCTGGTGTGCGATATGCCGGAACCGTTCCGTGACTTTGTCTTCCGCGTCCTGAGCTGCCCGTCTTCGCCTGGTTCGGGGCTCTTGGCGGCGGCTTTCCGTCCCTGTCTCCGGCCCCTCCGCCCCCTGTTTTCCACAGGCGGAGCCGCGTGTCGGTGGGGCGGCCTAGACTCGGTGGGCGATGAGCAGCCTCTTTGACGACAGCTTCCTGGCGGACCTCGAACCTTCGGGCGAGGAGCCCCCGCCGCCGCCCGAGGACGCCGCACCGGAGCCGGTGCCGGACGACCTCTTCGGGGGCGCCTTCGACGCGCCCGTACAGCGGTCCGGCCCGGCCTCGGGACAGGGCGGTTCCGGAGCGCGCGACGCGTACTACCGGGACGGCGCGCCCCGGCCCGTCATCGACCCCGCCGCGCTGCTGGAGGGGCTCAATGAGGAACAGCGCGCCGCGGTGGTGCACAGCGGCGGGCCGCTGCTGATCGTCGCCGGAGCCGGATCCGGCAAGACGCGCGTGCTCACGCACCGGATCGCGCATCTGCTGGGCGCGCGCGGCGTGCACCCCGGCCAGATCCTCGCGATCACCTTCACCAACAAGGCCGCGGGCGAGATGAAGGAGCGCGTCGGCGACCTCGTCGGCCCCCGGGCGAACGCGATGTGGGTGCTCACCTTCCACAGCGCCTGTGTGCGCATCCTGCGCCGCGAGTCGAAGAAGCTCGGCTTCACCTCATCCTTCTCGATCTACGACGCCGCCGACTCCAAGCGGCTGATGGCGCTGGTCTGCCGGGACCTGGACCTCGATCCGAAGCGCTTCCCGCCCAAGTCCTTCAGCGCCAAGATCTCGAACCTGAAGAACGAGCTGATCGATGAGGAGGAGTTCGCCGGGCAAGCCGCCGACGGATTCGAGAAGACTCTCGCCGAGGCGTACGCGATGTACCAGGCGAGGCTGCGCGAGGCGAACGCGCTGGACTTCGACGACATCATCATGACCACGGTCCACCTGCTCCAGGCGTTCCCGGACGTCGCGGACCACTACCGGCGCCGCTTCCGGCACGTGCTGGTGGACGAGTACCAGGACACCAACCACGCCCAGTACACCCTGGTGCGCGAGCTGGTGGGCGCCGGCACGGACGAGGTCCCGGCCGCCGAGGTGTGCGTCGTGGGCGACGCCGACCAGTCGATCTACGCGTTCCGGGGCGCGACCATCCGCAACATCCTCCAGTTCGAGGAGGACTACCCGGACGCGACGACGATCCTGCTGGAGCAGAACTACCGCTCCACCCAGACCATCCTCAGCGCCGCCAACGCCGTCATCGAGCGCAACGAGAACCGCCGCCCCAAGAACCTGTGGACCGAGGCCGGGGCCGGCGCCACCATCACCGGCTATGTCGCCGACACCGAGCACGACGAGGCCCAGTTCGTCGCCGACGAGATCGACCGGCTCACGGACGCGGGCGACGCCAAGGCCGGCGACGTCGCGATCTTCTACCGCACCAACGCCCAGTCCCGTGTCTTCGAGGAGATCCTCATCCGGGTCGGGCTGCCCTACAAGGTCGTCGGCGGCGTCCGCTTCTACGAGCGCAAGGAGGTCCGCGACGTCCTCGCCTACCTGCGCGTCCTCGCCAACCCCGAGGACACCGTCCCGCTGCGCCGCATCCTCAACGTGCCCAAGCGCGGCATCGGCGACCGCGCCGAGGCGATGATCGACGCGCTGTCGCTGCGCGAGAAGATCACCTTTCCGCAGGCCCTGCGCCGCGTCGACGAGGCGTACGGCATGGCGGCCCGCTCCGCCAACGCCGTCAAGCGCTTCAACGTCCTCATGGAGGAGCTGCGCACGGTCGTCGAGTCGGGCGCCGGGCCCGCGACCGTACTGGAAGCGGTGCTGGAGCGCACGGGCTATCTCGCCGAGCTCCAGGCGTCCACCGATCCGCAGGACGAGACCCGCATCGAGAACCTCCAGGAACTGGCCGCTGTGGCCCTGGAGTTCGAGCAGGAGCGCGACGAGGAGAACCCGGGCACGCTGGCGGACTTCCTGGAGAAGGTGGCCCTGGTCGCCGACTCCGACCAGATCCCGGACGAGGACGGCGACGGCGGCGGCGTCGTCACGCTGATGACGCTGCACACGGCGAAGGGTCTGGAGTTCCCCGTCGTCTTCCTGACCGGCCTGGAGGACGGCGTCTTCCCGCACATGCGGGCGCTCGGCCAGACCAAGGAGCTGGAGGAGGAGCGGCGGCTCGCCTACGTGGGCATCACGCGGGCGCGCGAGCGGCTGTATCTGACCCGGTCGACGATGCGCAGCGCGTGGGGCCAGCCGTCCTACAACCCGGCCTCCCGCTTCCTGGAGGAGATCCCCGAGGAGTACGTGAAGTGGAAGCGGACCGGTCCCGCGACGCCTTCGGCGTCGATGGGGTCGGTCGGCTCGGGCCGGTCGGGCTCCGGAAGCTCGGGCGGATCGGGCGGATCGGGCGGTTCCGGCGGCGGGATCATGTCCTCGCTCTCCTCGTCGCGCTCCAAGGCGGGCCCGAGCGGCTTCGCGACGCGCCGGGCGGGCGACCGCCCGGTGGTCCAGCTGGCGGTCGGCGACCGGGTCACGCACGACTCGTTCGGGCTCGGCACGGTCGTGACGGTCAAGGGCAGCGGGGACAACGCGGAGGCGACGATCGACTTCGGCGAGGCGAAGCCGAAGCGGCTGCTGCTGCGGTACGCGCCGGTCGAGAAGCTGTAGCGGGCGTACGGGCGTACGGGCGTACGGGCGTCAGCGGCGGTACGGGGGCGGGGCCGGGCTTCGGCGACGGGCTCGGCCCACGGGCTCCGTGCTTACGTCGGGTCGAGGCCGTGGGAGCGGAGCCAGGGCAGCGGGTCGATGGCCGCGCCGCTGCCGGGGCGCACCTCGAAGTGCATGTGCGGGCCGGTGGAGTTGCCCGAGCTGCCGGAGTAGGCGATGACGTCGCCGGCCTTGACCGTGCCGGACCGGATCTTGTTGCTGCTCAGGTGGCAGTACCAGGTCTCGGTGCCGTCGGGGGAGGTCACCATGGCCATGTTGCCGTAGGCGGAGTTGTACTGCGTGCGCACGGTGCCGTCGGTCGCGGCCATCACAGGGGTGCCGTAGCCGACCGGGAAGTCGATGCCGGTGTGCACGGACATCCAGTTGACGCCCGCCTGCCCGAAGTAGGCGCTGAGCCCTTTCTGTTTCACCGGCAGCAGGATCTTGGGGCGCTCGGCCTCCTTGCGGCGCGCTTCATCGGCTTTTCGTTTCTTCTCTTCGGCCTGGCGGGCTTTGAGGTCGATCCGCTGCTGGGTGCGGCTGGCCCGGTCGGCGAAGTCGTCGGCGTCCCTGCTGACCCCGGCGAGCTGGGTGTCCAGCTTGCTGTTGGCGGCGGACGGCTTGACGGTGGCCGGGTCGGGCGCCGACGCCTCGGTGCTCTTGCCGTCGCCGCCGCTTCCGTTTCCGGTGACGCTCGCCGCGGCGATCCCGGCGACGCCGATGGCGGCGACGGAGGGGACCGCGATGGTCAGGAG
>NZ_JBHVHQ010000565.1:0-5732 GCF_042800135.1 Streptomyces sp. NPDC057654
GCGGAAACCCGGGCCCAGCGTGCAGCGGAGCTACCGGCCTCAGCCCTTGCTCACCGCCGCCAGGATCTCCGGGAGGCGGCCCGCCACCCTCGGGGCCGCTATGCGGAGGCCCGTGTATGCGGCCGTCAAGCCGTAGGCCGCGCCTGCGGGGAGTACGAGCCACAGCAGGCCGTGCATGTCCGCTACGTGGAGCCAGATGGTGAGGCCCAGGACGGGGGCGGCGATGAGGGCGCCGGTGAGCATGCCGCCGAGGATGCTGAGGGAGGCGATGCCGGACTGGCCCGGGGCGACGTTCTTGTTGCCTTCGGAGGGGATGGAGTACGGGGCCAGGGCCGAGGAGAGGGCGCCGGTGCCCACGAGGGCGCCGAGGAGGGCGAGGGCGATGCCGTACGCCTCGGGGAAATCGGACCACTGGTGCAGGGCGATGGCGGCGCCGACGACGACCAGGGAGACGTACGGGACGGCGAGCAGTGCGATCGTCAGGGCCCGCGCCCGCAGTTCGACGTACGCGTCGCGCGTCGAGGAGATCGTCGAGGCGACCATCCAGAAGGCGGAGGTGTCCTGGCCGAACTGGTTGTACATCTGCATGCCGAGGAGCCCCGCCGACCAGCACGCCGTGTAGAGGCTGCCGTTGCCCTGCACGGCCGTGACGATGGGGAGCAGCAGGCCGACGCCCAGCGCGGCGGCCCAGGACATCTTGGTCTTCGGGTCGCGCCACGCGTAGCGCAGCGACCGCAGCATGACCGTGCCCGTACGGCCCTGGGGCAGCAGGCGCAGGAGCCCGCGCTCCGAGGACGACCGGCGCGCGGTGTCCTTCTCCACGGCCTGGAGGGTGGAGGAGTCGGGGGCGGTCATCAGGGTGGTGAGGGTGCGCTGCCACCACCACAGCAGCAGGACGAGCGCCAGTACGGTCAGGCCCAGGCCGGCGGCGGCGCGCCCGTACGAGCCCTGGCTCACCGCGTCCACGGCGTCGAGCGCGGAGGCGGGCGGGATCCAGCGGACGACCGTGCCCACGGGCGCCAGGACGCCGAGCCCGTCGGGGCCGGTGAGTTTCTGGACGCCGAGGTTGACGCCCTGTGCGCCGATGGCGATGAACAGGCCGCTGAGGACGGCGAGGTCGCGGCCGCGGCGGCTGGTCAGCAGCCGGACGTTGGCGGTGGCGACGGCGCGGGCGAGGGCCACGCAGACCAGCCCCACCAGGAGCACGGCGAGGACGCCGACGACGGTGGCGGCGGCGCCGTGCGCGAGGGCGATCACCGCGCCGACGGCCACGGCGAGGGTGAAGACCGGGCCGATGCCGATCATCGAGGTGACCAGCAGCGCGGCGATCAGCGGGCGGGGCCGCAGCGGCAGCATGGCCAGCCGGGTCGGGTCGAGCGTCTCGTCCCCGGAGGGGAAGAACAGCGGCATCGCCGCCCAGCCCAGCGCGACGATCGTGACGAGCAGGGTGACCAGCGCCGCCGCGTGGTCGTTGTCGCGCACCGCGACGAGGCCCAGCAGGACGATGGCCGCGAAGAGCAGCGTGAAGACGAGCGAGGTGACGTAGACGGCGGTGCGGCCGGAGGACTGGCGCAGGCCGTTGCGGAGCAGCGACAGCTTCAGCCGTACGAACACCGGGATCAGGGATGTCAGGGACGTCGGAGACGTCAGGGACGAGGCCCCGGCGCGGGCCGGGGCGGGGGCGGTGGACGTCGTGGGCGCGGTGCTCATCGGGCGCCGCCGCCCAGCCAGTCCAGGTTCTGCGAGCCGGCCAGCCGCTGATTCGCGCCGACGAGTTCCAGGAACGCGTTCTGGAGGCTGTCCGCGTCGCCCCGCACCTCCGCTGTCGGGCCCTGGGCGCGGATGCGGCCCGTGGCCATCACCGCGACCCACGAGCACAGCGACTCCACCAGTTCCATCACATGGCTGGAGAAGACGACGGTCGCGCCCGAGCCGGTGTAGCGCTCCAGGACGCCGCGGATGGTCTGCGCGGAGACCGGGTCGACGCCCTCGAAGGGCTCGTCGAGGAAGAGGACCTCGGGGTTGTGCAGCAGGGCGCAGGCGAGCCCGATCTTCTTGCGCATGCCGGTCGAGTAGTCGACGACGAGCTTGTGCTGCGCGCCCGCGAGGTCGAGTACGTCCAGGAGCTGGGTGGCGCGTGCGTCGACCTCGTCGCCGGGCAGGCCGCGGAGCCGTCCGGTGTAGGCGAGGAGTTCGCGGCCGGAGAGCCGTTCGAAGAGCCGCAGCCCTTCCGGCAGCACGCCGATCCGCGACTTGACCGCGACGGGGTCCTGCCACACGTCGTGGCCGCCGATCTCGACGCGGCCGGAGTCGGGGCGGAGCAGCCCGGTGACCATGGAGAGGGTCGTCGTCTTGCCCGCGCCGTTGGGGCCGACGAGCCCGATGAACTGGCCCGCGGGCAGCTCCAGGTCGATGCCCGCGACCGCGACCTGTTCCCCGAACTTCTTCCACAGACCGCTGATCCGCACGGCCGCCGCGCCGGGGGCCCCTATGTCCGTACCCGCTATGTCCGTACCCGCGCCGGTCCTGCCCCCGTCGGCCATGGCCGCGCCGTCGCCGCCGGCTGTCGCGTCCTGCACCACTGTGATGACCCCTCGTTCCCCGTTGACTCGTCGCAGGGGACGTCCCGCCCCCCGGGACCAACCCTAGGCGGGCGGAGAAGAAAGCGTCACGGCACGGACGGGGCGGGGAACAGGGGGCTCAGCGGCCCCGCGCCGCCGCGGCCTCGCGCCCGCAGGCGTAGGCGAGGGCGCTGATGAGCTCCTCGGTGTCCGGGAGCCAGCGGTTGGCGGCGGTGGGCTGGCGGGCCCATTGCACCGAGCCGTGCGAGCCGACGCGGGTCGGCGGCGCGGCCACGTAGTCGCCCTCGCCGCGCGCCACGAGGTCCAGCGACGACGGCGGCCAGCCCAGCTTCCGCACCAGGTCGGGGACCTTCGGCGCGCCGCCCGGCAGTACGAGGAACAGCATCCGGCGGCTCGGGGTGCAGGTGATCGGGCCGAGCCCGACGCCCATCCGCTCCATCCGGGCCAGCGCCAGGCACCCGGCGGACTCCGGCACGTCCAGCGCGTCGAAGGTGCGCCCGGTCGGCAGCAGCACCGAGGCGGCGGGCCGCTCGGCCCACAGCCGGCGGGCGCCGACCGCGCTGCCCGTGGCCTGGGTGGCCCAGTCGGGGCGCGCGGGGTGCGCGCCCGGCGCGGGGCAGTCCAGGTCGCGGCAGGAGCAGTTCTCGCGCCCCTGGTCCGCCTCCAGCCAGGTGCCGGCGAACACGTCCCAGTGCCGTTCTTCCGCGTACCGCACCGCGGAGTCGAGCGGCTGCTCGCCGCGTTGCGCCGGGATGTGCGGGGCCGTTACTCCGATGGTCTTTTCCACGTTCATCACAACTCCCCTTGTCACCAGGGGTTACGGCCCGCCGGGGGCGCGGGCGCGGTGCATCGTTACGGCACGTGGGGCGCACGGGTGCATGGCCGGGGGCGCAGACGGGGCCGCGCGGTCCGGGTGGGGTAGCCACCTGCGGAACGTTCATCCGCATAGACATGGGCACGGGCGCAGTCACAGTCACAGGCACGGTCATCGGCCGCACGGTCGTCGTCCGCACAGTCCTTCGGGGCCGGTCATCGGGCGCACAGCCCTCGGGCATGGTCATCGGGCACAGTCATCGGATACGGACACCGATCACGGGTTTCGCCCCGGATCACCAAGCGCGGTCATTACGGGCAAGTCCCGCATTCTCCGGACATCTTCGGGGCAGTGATCTCGCCATACGGACCTCACAGGGTGCGCGGCGCTCGTCGCGGACGTACAGCAGGCACAGGGGGTACACACCATGGCCGCACGGCCACTCGTGGCGCGGCAGCCCAACGAACGGCTGCAGGCGCTCATCCAGGAAGCCGGCTGCTCCAACGCGGGGCTCGCGCGCCGCGTCAACATGTGCGGCGCGGAGCACGGCCTCGATCTGCGGTACGACAAGACCTCCGTGGCCCGCTGGCTCCGCGGTCAGCAGCCGCGCGGCCGGGCCCCCGCGATCATCGCCGAGGCGCTGGGCCGCAAGCTGGGCCGCACGGTCACGATCGACGAGATCGGCATGGCCAACGGCAAGAACCTCGCCTCCGGCGTCGGCCTCCAGTTCTCGCCGACCGTCGTCGGCGCCGTCGAGCAGGTCTGCGAGCTGTGGCGCAGCGACGTCGGGCGGCGCGACTTCCTCAGCGGCTCGTCCGTCGCCGCCTCCGCGCTCGTGGAGCCCAGCCGCGACTGGCTGATCACCGGCGCGGACGCCCAGGTCGCCCGTACGGTCGGGGCCCGCGTCGGCGCGTCCGACGTGCAGGCCGTACGGGCCACCACGGACGCCCTCGTGGAGCTCGACCACCGCTACGGCAGCGGCCATGTGCGGCCGGTCGTCGTGCACTACCTCAACAGCGTCGTCTCCGGGCTGCTCGGCGGCTCGTACCGGGAGGCCGTGGGGCGCGAACTCTTCGCCGCCGTCGCCCGGTTGACGGAGCTCGCCGGGTACATGGCCGTCGACACCGGGCAGCCGGGGCTCGCCCAGCGCTACTACATCCAGGCGCTGCGGCTGTCCCAGGCCGCGGACGACCGCGGCTACGGCGGCTATGTGCTGGCCGCGAGCATGAGCCATCTCGCCGCCTCGCTCGGCAATCCACGGGAGATCGCGCAGCTCGCGCGGGCCGCGCAGGAGGGCACGCGGGGCCATACCCCGCCGCGGGCCGAGGCGATGTTCCTGGCGGCCGAGGCGCGCGGGCACGCGCTGCTCGGCGACTCCCGCGCCTGCCAGGCCGTCGCGGGCCGGGCGGTCACCGCCCTGGAGAAGGCCGACAACGAAGGCGAGTCGGGCGACGACCCGGTGTGGATCCGCCACTTCGACCAGGCGTATCTGGCGGACGAACTGGCCCACTGCCACCGCGACCTCGGCCAGGCCGAACCGGCCAAGCGCCGCGCGGAGGAGGCCCTGACCGGTCACCCGGAGGGGCGGGTGCGCCGCCGTGCCATAGGGCTGCTGCTGCTGGCCACCGCGCATGTGATGCAGCGCGAGATCGAGGAGGCGTGCCACGCGGGCACCCGCGCGGTGGAACTCCTCGGCAATCTGCGGTCCAACCGCGGAGCGGAGTATCTGGACGACTTCCAGCAGCGGCTGGAGCCGTACCGTGATGAATCCGTTGTACGGGAGTTCGGCGCCCGGCTGGAGGTGCAGGCGGCATAGCGCCTTCCCGGCGCAGTCCTCGCGGGCCCGCGCGGGGCCGAGCAGGGCTGTGCCGGGTCGCGCGGAGCGGGTTTCCGGGGCGGTGCGGACAGGGGTCTCACAGGGACGAGACCGTTACGAGGTCAATGGTCGAGCGTTATCGTCACCCGGTAGCGTGAGCCGATGATTCCGTAAGTCCCGCACAGGTTGAGGAGCCCCGGTGACGCAGAGCGGACAGGGAAACGAGCCGCGGCGCCCGGCGGCTCAGCCCACGCGACCCGCGTACGAGGGCATCGTGCTGCCCGCCGACGGCGAACCCTTCGACCCCGCCGACCTGCGGTCCGCGCCCTCCACCGGACAGCCCTGGGGCGAGCCTTGGGGCCCGGACGCGCAGTCCGCGCCCGGCCAGGGCGGATATCCGGGACAGCAGCCCGAGCCGGGTGAGGGCGGCGCGCACCGTGCGGGCGGCGCCCATAGTGCGCCGGACCCCGGCCCGTACGGCGGCGGTCCGGCCTATGACGCGTACGGCGCGCAGCAGGGC
>NZ_JBHVHQ010000566.1:0-5732 GCF_042800135.1 Streptomyces sp. NPDC057654
GGGCGCGGGGGGGGGCGGGGGGCGTCGTACGGGCTCTGGGGGGCGGGGGCCCCTTACGACGCCCCTGTCTATGGGGCCGAGGCCGCGCGGCGCGGCTCGGCGGGGGGGCTCAGCGCGCGAACGGGTAGGAGAACGCGCCCAGATCGGGGGTGGCTATCGGGGAGCCGCTCCACAGCCAGTCGTAGGACACATCCGACTCCCCGTCGAAGCTGCGGAGCTTCGCGTCCCGCTCCTCCTGCAACGGCCCGTCCGGGAAGTGGTAGAAGGTCTTGTTGCGCAGCGAGGCGTCCTGCACCATCCCGGCGTGGGTGGCGCGCCGGTTCACATAGCGGCGCAGCGCGCCCTCGATGCCGCTCGCGGTGACGGCGCCGAGCTCCTCGGCGAGTACGGCGGCGTCCTCCATGGCCTGGGACGCGCCTTGGGCCTGGTAGGGCAGCATGGCGTGGCAGGCGTCGCCGAGGAGGGCGACGTTGCCGTCCATCCAGACGGGGTCGCGGCGGCGGTGGTAGAGGGCGAAGCAGGAGACGTCGTCCTTCGCCTTGGAGAGCATCGCGGGCACCCGGTCGTCCCAGCCGGGGAACGCCCCGGCCAGTTCGCCGGGGCCGGCGGGCACGGTCCAGCATTCGGCGACCTCGTCGGTGCAGGGCACGCAGGCGACGACGTTCAGGTACTCGCCGCCGCGGATCATGTAGTGGACGAGGTGCCGGTCGGGCCCGTACCAGATGGTGCTCTGGTACCGGTCGACCAGCCAGCGGGTGGCGGGGTCGGCGGCGATCAGGTCGCCGGGGATCAGTGCACGGTAGGCCATCTCGCCGGAGAAGACGAGGGTGTCCTCGGCGCCCATCAGGTCGCGGACGCGGGAGCGGATGCCGTCCGCGCCGATGAGGGCGTCCGCGGCGTACCGGGCTCCGTCCTCGGTGACGGCGACGGGGCGGGCGGAGTCGGCGCGGTCGAGGCCGACGACCTTGCTGTCGGTGAGCAGCCGGACGGCGGGGCCGGGGCCGTCGGGGTCGGTGCAGGCGTCCATGATGACGCGGTGCAGATCGGCGCGGTGGTAGTGCCAGTACGGTGCGTTGTAGGCGTCCTTGCAGCGGTCGCCGAGCGCGGTGAGGGCGACGATCCTGCCGTCCTTCCAGCGGCGGCGGACCTGGTCCTGGGGCTCGGTGTGGATGGCTTCGAGCTGTGCGCGCAGGCCGAGGGAGAGCAGCACCCGGCTGGCGTTGGGGGCGGTCTGGATGCCCGCGCCGACCTCGCCGAGCCGGCCGGCCTGTTCGAGGACGGTGACGCGGATGCCGCGGTGGCGCAGGGCGAGGGCGGCGGTGAGGCCGCCGAGTCCGCCGCCGACGACGGTGACTTCGTACGACTGGCTGGGCGCCAAGTCTCCTCCTGGGCGAGGGGGCTCGCGGTGCGCGGCGGGGGGGCCGGGCGAGCCGGTGCGGGCGGTTGAGGGGGCGGGGCCGTTGAAGGAGCGAGCCGTTGAAGGGGCGGGCCGGGGGCTGCCGGCCGGGTCGTCAGCGGTCGGCGAGTACGCCGTCGGTCACGGTTTCGGCGCCGTCGACGGAGACGGTGCAGCCGCGCATCGCGATGTCCAGGTGGGCGTAGGACTCCCGGCCGAGGACGGGGTGCGGCCCGGTGGACCACAGGAAGTTCCCGGCGAAGGCGCGGGCGTCCATGCCCATCAGGTCGCCCTTGCCGTACAGGGCGGTGGCGAACCAGTCGGCGCTGCGCATCAGGCCCCAGCCCATGTGGGAGAGGCTGCGCGCCCACTGGTCGTCGGCGTCCTCGAAGAAGGTGGTGAGGAGCTTCGCCTCCGCGCCGCCGGTGACGGCGTCGATGTGGCCGTCGCGGACTTCGAGGGTGACGGGTTCGCGCACGTACTCCTTGAAGGGGAGCAGGATGTCGCCCTCGGCCAGCACGATCCGCCCGTTGGAGATCTCCGGCCAGCAGAGCACCATCGTGCTGGGCCAGTGGTCCCAGCGGCCGGGGTCGTCGGCGTAGCCGCACTGGAACTCCGGGCAGGAGCCCTCCAGCCGGACGCTCAGATCGGTGCCCGCGCGGGAGGTGACCCGCATCTCCGTGGACCGTTTCAGCAGGTCAGCGGCGCTCAGACAGCGGTCCTTGTCGCCGTCCCCGGGAAGGTTGCGGATCAGCACGTCGGGGGCGTCGCAGACGAAGAGGATGCGGGTGCCGGCCGCCAGGATCTGCTGCTGTACGGGCGCGTGGATGAACCCTTCCTGGGTGAGGTCGACCACGAGGTCGGCGGATTTCAGCAGGTCCTGGGCGGTGGTGTCGTCGAGTACGGACGTGAGGCCGGGGCCGGCGCCGGTGTGGGTGCTGGGGATGGGGGCGGGGCTGCCGCCGGGGACGGTGGCGGAGATGACGTGGGCGCCGCACGCCTTGGCGGCGCCGAACGCCGCCGCGACGTAGTCGCCGCGGCTCGCCGGTTCGGAGAGGACGACCACGTGTTCGCCCGGGCGGACCCGGCACATCGTCAGTTCGCGGGTGAAGGCGTCCAGCAGGTCGACGGATGAGAAGTCGAACACGGTGTGTCCTCCAGAATTCGTCTCGGAGTACGGGGCTCCGGGCAGCGGCGCGCAACTGCCCGAAGGCAGCGCGAACAGCCCGCCGCATACCGCCTGAGCAGCGGAAACGCGGGGTGGGATGGCGTCCCGGCAGAGATAATCCGAACACGTACTAACCCGTCGGGGCAAGGGTCCCGGCGCTCTTCGGCGTCGCTCCCGCACTCTTCGCCACCCCTGCCGGGCTCCGTCCCGTCGGCCGCGCGAGCACCGTCTTGCCTGTTCAGGCGGTGGGCGGAGGGACGGGCCGGGCGGTGGCCCGAGGGGCGGCGGAAGCGGAGTGAATTTTCCATCCGTGTCCGGCCGTTGGGGTGCCGGCCGGCCGCCCTCCGTTCCCGGGGGATTAACGCCCATGTCGCCGGGCACACTGGAACGGTCCTCGGGACGGACCTCGGCGTGGGGCGGGTGATCCGCGTGTTCGACAGACTCCGCAAACGAATCGAGGCGGCCTGGACGCTGCCCGATACCGTGCGCCCGGTCGGCAGGCAGCGCAACCTCTTCGAAGCGGCGGCGACGTATGTGGCCGCGTGCGCCGAGAGCGACGAGCAGCGGAGCTCGGAGGCGGCGCGCTGGGTGACGCCGGAGGCGCTCGCCTTCGGAGTGAACGAGCTGGCCTGCCGCGCGGTCATCGCGCTGGCGCGCGAACGCGACGAGTCGCCGCACACGGTGGCCCGTTCACTGCTGGGGCTGCCCGCCGCCTGATGACGAGGGGGCGAGCGCGCCGGGCTGAAGGGGCGTCAGGGTGAGGGGGCGTCAGGGCTGTGGAGACGCCGCGGCCGGGGCCCCTCCTCCTGTCGCCCCGTACCGCGTCGGCACGGCGCACAGGCGCGTCCCGTCATGCGGGCCACGGCCATGGCCGATGACGTCCGTGCCGACTACGCTCTCCCGCGCGGCGTCCGTCTTGGTACATCGGACGGAGTCGCCGATGGATTCCGGGGGGGGGCCGCGCCGTGGCCCGCCGCTACGGCCGTCCGCCATGCCCCCGGGCGCCGCGCGCCGGGCGCCGCCGGGCGCATGACGCCCGTAGCGGCCGGGGCCGGAGGATCAGGGGCTCGTCAGCGGCCCAGCTCCTTGCGCGAGACCCGCTTGAGCCGGCGCCGCTGGGAGGGGTCCAGGAGCAGATACGCCCCGACCGGCACCCCGACCATCACCAGCACCGCCGCCCAGAAGGGCAGCAGCCACAGCAGGATCACTCCCACGGCCACACCGCCGACGGCGACCTTCGCCCTGTTCGTCATCTTTTCCGCCTCCTCCTGCGGCGCGTGCCGCTTCGTCTCTTTGCAACGTCCGCCGGGTGCGTCCGGTTCCTCACTCCGCGCGCAGCGGCGCTCCGACCTCGTGCATGTGGCGCAGCGCCTGCCCGTAGGAGTCGATGAGTCCAGTCTCCGTGTACGGGAGCCCCACCGCACGGCAGTGGTGGCGGACCAGGGGCTGGGCGAGCCGCAGGTGGGGGCGGGGCATGTTCGGGAAGAGGTGGTGTTCGATCTGGTAGTTCAGGCCGCCCAGGAACCAGTCGGTGAGCAGCGCGCCGCGCACGTTGCGCGAGGTGACGACCTGGCGGCGCAGGTGGCCCCAGCGTTCCCCGTCCGGGTCGGGCATCTCCATGCCCTTGTGGTTGGGGGCGAAGGCCAGCCCGAGGTGGAGCCCGAAGAACGCGTGGTGCGCGAAGGCGAAGGCCGCGGCCATGCCGGGCGACATACAGGTCAGCAGCAGCGTGCAGTAGCCGATGTAGTGCAGGACCAGCATGGCGGCCTCGGCGGCCCGCTCGCGCGGCCGCTGCCGCTTGAGGTCCTGGATGCTGGAGATCTTCAGCGCGATGCCTTCGAGCAGCAGCATCGGGATGAACAGCCGGGCCTGGTTGCGGGTGAGCCAGCGTGCGAAGCCGGCGCGCTCGGCGGCCTGCCGCTGGGTCCATACGAGCGCGCCGACGCCGACATCGGGGTCCTTGTCGACGTGGTTGGGGTTGGCGTGGTGGCGGTTGTGCTTGTCGTTCCACCAGCCGACGCTCATGCCGAGCAGCAGATTGCCGTGGACGAGCCCGAGGGCGCGGTTGCCGCGGCGGGTGGCGGCTATCTGGGAGTGCCCGCTGTCGTGTCCGATGAAGGCGGTACGGGCCCAGAAGACGGCGGCGAGCGGCGTGAGCAGCAGCGTCTGCCAGGAGCCGTCGAGAAGGACGATGGCCGTTCCGATGGCGGCCAGGGCGAGCAGGTTGACGGTGATGCCCGCCGCGTACCAGCCCCTGCGCCGTTCGAGGAGCCCCTGTTCCCGCACCTGGCGCAGGAGCGGGGCGAAGTCGCTGCCCGCTGATGGTTCGGCGAGGACGGCGATGGTCTGGGGCATGAGGTCTCCGGGGCTCGTTCTGGCTGACCTCATGAACGTATGGTTCGGGCCACGGCCGAACCATGGCGTCACCACCCGACCCCTTCGGGGGGCAACCCCCCGCGCCGGACAGGGGGGTTGGCACCACCATGGACACACCCCCACGCGGACAGTGGCGCAGGACACACAAGAATCGCTGGGATCGCGACTGTGGGCGGGGTACCATTCGCGACCTCCGCACCAGGTAGTCAAATTTGAGGAACGCGTCGACGCCGTGACAGCTCCCTCTGTTCGATCCCATCCCGCCGACTCCCACGACTCCTCCGAACCGCCCATACCACCCGCGCCGACGCCCGCCGAGACCGCTCGGCTCGCCCGCTGCTCGGCCGTCTTCCTCCCCGGCGACCCGGCGCGCACCGGGCGCGTCGCGTTCTGGTCGCCCGGCGAGGAGCCGCCCGCGGCCCCCGGCTCCGTCGAGGAACTGACGGTCGTGGTGCCCGATGGCGCGGAGATCGCGACCGTGTCCGTACGGGCCGTGCTGCTGCCCGTGCGCGACGCGCTGCCCGCGCTCACCCGTGCCCGTACGGCCAGGGCCGACGAGGCCGCGGCCTTCTGGGGCGCGGCGGCGGTGCTGGCGCTCCAACTCGCCGCACGGGGACTGCTGTTGCCGGGCCTGTCGGCCACCGACCACGACGCGTGGCGGGTGGGGCCGCCGGCTCCGGAGGACCTGCGGCGGATCCGTGAGCTGGCCGCCGCGATGCCGCCCGCCGCGCACGCCGTACCGCTCCCGGAGTCCGACCCGCCGCTGCTGCCCGAGCCCGAACGGCTGGTGCG
>NZ_JBHVHQ010000567.1:0-5723 GCF_042800135.1 Streptomyces sp. NPDC057654
GCCCCGGCCAGCGCGATGCGGCCGTCGCCGACGGCGAGCGCGTACCCCTCGGCGGGCAGCCCGGCCGTGCCGCGCGCGCCCAGGCTCCGCAGCGCCTTCGCCGCCGCCGGACCGTCCACGTAGACGGCGAGGCGCCCCGGACGGGCCGTGGCCCGCTGCTCGACGCGGTGCGCGCCTGCCTGTTCGAGGGCGCGCCGTACGAGGCGGACGGCGGCGGCGTCGGCCTTCGGGCCGGTGATCAGGTCGACGGTGCGGGTGATCGTGACGCCGCCGCGGCGGGCGTGCACGGACTGGGGGGTGGGCGTGATCTTGGGCGCGGCCGATGTGCCTGAGATGGCCGAGGTGGCTGATGTTGCGGATGCGGCTGATGTCGCCGGGGCGGGGGTCGAGCTCCCGCCGCCGCGGTCCGCAGCCCCGGCGGACGCGAGGGGCAGGGCGGCGAGGGAGAGAGCGAGGGCGGCGACCGCCGTCGGGCGCGTTCTGAGCATCCTGTGGTCCTCTCGGGTGAACGAGGCTTCCTATGACGCGTACGCAACAGACTCGGTGACTCGGTGCATGATTCATCGACATCACGCCGCGTGGCAATGGCCGTGCACGCCGTACGCGCCGATGTCGCCGGCCCGCGGAACCAAAACCGCCGCACCGGGCGTTTGAGCCGTTGGGAGGAGCCGCTCCGTCCGGGGCTTCGCGGACGGGCAGTCGCGTCCCCTCGGTGTCCGTGCCTCTCCCTGTGTCCGTGCCCCTCCACGTGTTCGTGCTCGTCTTCGTGACCTGTCAGGAGAACCCGCTGTGACCTTGCGGCAAGAGATCGTCGGCAACGCCATGCAGATGGCCGTCTGCACCCTGGAACCCGGCCAGACCGTCTACTGCGAGGCCGGAAAGTTCCTCTTCAAGACGGCGAACGTGACGATGGAGACCCGGCTGTCCGGTCCGGGCGGCGGCGGGCAGCAGGGCGGCGGCGCGGGCGCGGGAGGCGGTGGACTCGGCGGCATGCTGCGGGGCGCCATGGGCACCGCGATGCAGGTAGGCCAGCGCGCGCTCGCGGGCGAATCGCTCGCCTTCCAGTACTTCACCTCCACCGGCGGCGAGGGCACCGTGGGCTTCGCGGGCGTGCTCCCCGGCGAGATGCGCGCCCTCGAACTGGACGGGAACCGCGCCTGGTTCGCCGAGAAGGACGCCTTCGTCGCCGCCGAGTCGACCGTGGAGTTCGGCATCGCCTTCCAGGGCGGACGGCAGGGCATGAGCGGCGGCGAGGGCTTCATCCTGGAGAAGTTCACCGGCCGCGGGACCGTAGTCATCTGCGGCGCCGGAAACTTCATCGACCTCAATCCGGCCGATTTCGGCGGCAAGATCGAGGTCGACACCGGCTGCATCGTCGCCTTCGAGGAAGGCATCCACTACGGCGTGCAGCGCATCGGCGGACTCAACCGCCAGGGGCTGATGAACGCCGTCTTCGGCGGCGAGGGGCTCTCCCTCGCCACACTGGAGGGCGACGGCCGCGTCATCCTCCAGTCCCTGACCATCGAGGGCCTCGCCAACGCCCTGAAGAAGGCGCAGGGCGGCGACAAGCAAGGACCGACCGGCGGGCTGTTCTCCACGCACGCGGGCTAGCGAGGGCTGGAGGCCACCCCTCCGCGGGCCGGTACGCGGCTGCCGGCCCGGCTCAGTGCGACCGCGCGCCGGCCAGATAGAAGATCAGGAAGAAGAAGCCGACGATGAAGTGGACCGCCACCAGGTAGATGAAGACCCGGATGGTGAACGCCATCGGGGCCCGGTCCTCCTCGACCATCTTCTCGGCCGGGGGCTGTACGGATTCGTCGGCGGGCTCGGCGGGCTCGGCGTGCTCGGCGGGCTCGGCGGGTTCGGTGCTCCCGGTGGTCTCGTCCGGCGCGGCGCTCTGAGCGGACTCGGCGATTCCGGCGGACTCGGCGCCCCCGGTCGCCGTGACCCCGGTCGTCCCGGCCGCTTCCGAGTCCCGGACAGCGGCCTCCGTGGCCTTCGGGGCCGCCCCGGACCCCGGAGCCCGCTCCGTCTCGACGTCCCGCGTGGCATCGCTCATGGCATTCCCCTCCTGGCCTGCGCGACGTCGCCGAGGCACAGCTCGGCCACCCCGCTCTGCATCAGCGTGTGAACGAACAGCAGCTCCGCACCGCCCGGCGAGGCGGCCGCGATCCGGTGCGGGGTCAGCGAATCGAAGTGCGCCGCGTCCCCGGGCCCCAGCGCGTAGACCGTCTCGCCGAGCGTCAGCCGCAGCCGGCCCTCGGTCACGTACAGCCACTCCTCGCCGGGATGCACCCTGACCAGCGACTCCTGCCGGCCCTCGCCCTGCGGCACCCGGAGCCGCAGGGCCTGCATCGCGCGGCCCGAACCGCCGGCCCGCCAGTACGTCCAGCCGGCCGCCTCCTGCGGCTCCATCCGGTCGGCCCGCACGATGGGGTCCCGCTCGGGCGGGACTTCGCCCAGCAGGTCGGATACCGTGGTCCCGTACGTACGTGCCAACGCCAGCAGCATCGGCAGGGACGGCGTCCGCTGCCCCGTCTCCAACCGGGACAGGTGCGCGGGCGAGAGCCCCACCCGCTGGGCGGCGCGCTCCAGCGTCATATTGCTCCGCTTGCGCAGCGCGCGGAGCTGAGGGGCGACGGCGGGCACGTCGTCGGCGGGGACTCCGGCCTCGTTGTCGGACTGGATGGTCATGTGTCCGGTATAGCCCCGCCGTGCCTCAGCGGCAAAAGTATTGCCTCTGAGGCAAAACCGCCGAAGGGAATCAGCCGGGCAGCCCCCACGGGGCCGATCCGCCGTTCGCCGGTACGTCGCGCGGGCCTGAACGCGAGTGGTGGCCGCGCTCGGTCACCAGCACCGTCCCGCCCCGCCCGAGCTCCACCGCGATGCGGCCCGCGCCGACCCGCCGCCAGCGCGCCCGCCGCCCGTCCTCGTGCCGTACGTCCAGGTCACCCCGCATCCCGTGGTCCAGGACGAGCGGGGCCCCGGCCTCGCTGTGGACCCGTACCCAGTTCGTACGGCCGCGGCTGCGGTCGGCGTCCACGAGGAACGCGCCCTGGGTGCGCAGCGACGCGAACGAGGCGTCCGCCCAGCGCTCCGAGACGGACGGGAACACCTTCACCACACCGCCATGGCTCTGCACCGCCATGTCCAGCAGCGACTGCGCGGCGGTCAGCGGGGTCTCCAGCGCGAAGTTCTTGCCCTCCCGGTACATCGTGTTCGGCAGCAGCTCCGTGTCCGCGACGATGTTGCGGTCGGTGAAGAACGTCAGGAAGTCCAGGGCCTGCTCGGGGGCGTCCATCACCGAGCACATCGACGAGGCCGCCGCGAAGCTGTAGCCGTGCCACGCGTCGCGCATGCTCGTCCAGTGGTCGAACGTCCGTCGCATCACCGCGCGGTCGCCGGTCCGTTCCCAGGTGGACTCGCGCAGCGGGTAGAGCCAGAGCAGATGCGAGAAGTGCCGGTGCGAGTCGGCGAGCGGCACCCCCGCGCCGATCATGACGCCGTCCTCGGGGTCCCGCGCGTACGGCACGAGCCGCTCGGTGATCGCGTGCCACTGCTTCGCGCGCGGGTCGGGGATGCGCAGCAGCCGCGCGGACTCCAGCAGGGTGGCGGCGCCCCAGCGGATGAGCGAGAGGTCGTACGTGCAGTCGGCGGCGTTCGCGTACTCCGGCGAGCGCGTCATCGGCAGGTGCAGCTTGCCGTCCGGTCCCTCGTGGAGGAAGCGCGCGTAGTAGTTGACGGCTTTCGCCAGGATCGGGAAGAGGACGTCGCGCAGCGCGCGGCGGTCCATGGAGTGGCGGTAGGCGAGCCAGACGTTGTGCAGGCCCCAGGTGAGGTTGCCGAAGTTGTCGGAAATGTGGTCCGTGCCGGGTACGCCCACGGTCCACGCGCCGGGGCGCAGCTGCCAGTCGGAGGGGTGGCCGAGCGCGTAACTGTTTCCGTCGCGGTACTCCTCGGGAACCGACAGCTCAAGGTTTTTCTCGAAGCGGCGGAACGCGCCGGTCACCGAGTCCAGTTCGAGGTGGTTGGAGCCGTAGACCGGCCAACTGGCTATCTGCACATTGAGGTTCCACCACAGCGCGGTCCAGTTGTTGCCCACCGCCGGGAACCACGGGCCCCACTCCGACAGCGCCGGGCCCTCCGCGCGGGTCGCGGACGCCAGCTTGTAGAGCTGGATCAGATAGAAGCTCTGAAGCCGCTTGTCGGGTACGGACAGGAAGCTGCGCCGGAAGTAGCGGTGCCACCAGGCGCGGTGACCGGCTATCAGGTCGTCCGGGGCGGCCGCGAGCGCGTGGGCGACCTCGCGCACGGCCCGGCGGGTCGTCTCCGCCGTGTCGCCGGGGAAGCGGTGCGCGAGGTGCGCGGCGAACAGCCGGCCCGTGCCGGTGCGGCGCTCGCGCCAGGCGGTGGTCCAGCCGCCGCCCGCCAGCAGGGGCTGCTCGGCGTAGTGGGTGGATCCGGCCGTGCCGAGGCGGGGGTCGGGGTTGGGCGTGTACCCGGTGCGGTCGTCGGTGTTGCGGGTCGTGGCCGCGGTGAGCCAGGTGAACGTCCAGGCCGCGGCCTCCTCGCCGGGGCTCGGACGGGTGGAGATCAGCAGCGTGGAGCGGGAGTTGTGGACGAGCGCGGCGAACCGCAGGCTGCCGCGAGTGGTGGTGATCGTGCCGCGCAGCTCGGCGTCCCACAGGTCCAGCGTCCAGTCGACGGCGGTGATCTCACCGGCCAGGGCGAGGGTGAAGTAGCCGATGGGCAGGCGCGCGTAACCGGTGCCGGCCCGCCACCGGCCGCGCTCGTCCTGCGCCTGGGTGTGGCTGATCATCACCGTGAGCGTGCCGGGGCGCTCGCCCCGGTAGACCTGGCAGCCGAGGAAGCCGTTGGCGAGGAACGGGCCCTCCCGCCAGTTCGCGGGCAGCGTCCGCCAGCGCATGGCGGCGGCGCGTACGGCGCTCTCGTGCACGTCCTTGTACGAGCGGGTGGCGGCGTTGTCCGCGGTGGCGCCGGAGCTCTCGGCGCCGGGCGCGGCCCACGCGGTGCCCGAGCCCGTGGTCCCGACGCCGACGGCGGCGCCGAGCGCTGTGCCGAGGGCCGTGCCGACGAAGGATCTGCGAGGAAGTCCGGTCACGTATCTGCCTCCTGTTCGCACTGCTGAACCTCTCCGGCATCGTGCCGCCCGAGTGCGCCCCGCGCCTAGACCTCCGACGTCTCCGGTTTCCGTGTGAACGGATGGGAAACATCGATTACTTGGCATTGACATGTCCCGGTCTACGCGCGTCATGCTGGGGGACATGCGAATCCCCCCACAGATCACCCGCATCGGCGCCGTCGCCGCCCTGGCCTCGGCCCTCTTCGTCTCCTCGCCCGCCATCGCGGCCACGTCGGCGGCCGGCCCCGCGACCGCCGCCTCCGCGACCGCCGCCCCGGCGGCCCACTCCGTGTCCGTGAAGTCGGTCGGGACCGTCTGCTACAAGGCGCTGCCGAGCCAGGCCCATGACACCCTCGACCTGATCACGTCCGGCGGGCCCTTCCCCTACCCGAAGGACGGCACGGTCTTCTCCAACCGTGAGGGGCTGCTGCCGAAGCAGTCCAACGGCTACTACCACGAGTACACCGTCATCACTCCGGGCTCGCACGACCGGGGCGCGCGCCGCATCGTCGCGGGCGAGAAGAAGCAGGAGGACTACTACACCTCCGACCATTACCGCAGCTTCAACGAGGTCGACTAC